>DATEQI010000413.1:0-12678 GCA_035272805.1 Alphaproteobacteria bacterium
CGAACTCCGCTCCACGCTCGGCGAGGAAGCGGCTCGCCGCCGCCGCGAAGGCGGCGACCGCCCCCTTCATGTCGGTGGCGCCGCGGCCGTAGAGCTCGCCCTCGACAAGCACGCCGCCAAAGGGCTCGACCGTCCACGCCCGCTCGCTGCCGACGGGCACCACGTCGCTGTGGCCGGCGAAGCAGAAGTTGGGGGCACCGGTACCGATGCGGGCGTAGAGATTGTCCACCTCTGGGGTGCCCTTCTCGCTGAACTTGAGGCGATGGCAGGCGAAGCCGAGAGGGGCGAGGCGCTCCTCGAGGAGGACGAGCGCACCCCCTTCCGCCGGGGTGACGCTCGGGCAGCGGATGAGCGCCGCCGCGAGCTCGACCGGGTCGAGGGTAGTGTTGCCGAGCCGCGCGCTCACGTGCGCAACAGCTCGTTGATCGAGGTCTTCGAGCGCGTGCGCTCGTCGACCCGCTTGACGATGACGCAGCAGTAGAGGCTCGGCGTCGGCTGGCCGCCCGGCATCGGCTTGCCCGGAAGCGTGCCCGGCACCACGACGGAATAGGCCGGCACGCGGCCGCTCATGACCTCGCCCGTCTCGCGCTCGATGATCTTGGTGGTCGAGCCGATGTAGCAGCCCATGGACAGCACGCTGCCGGTCTCGACGACGACGCCCTCCACCACCTCGCTGCGCGCGCCGATGAAGCAGTTGTCCTCGATGATCACCGGGCCCGCCTGCAAGGGCTCGAGCACGCCGCCGATGCCGACCCCGCCCGAGAGGTGGCAGTTCTTGCCGATCTGCGCGCAGGAGCCGACCGTGGCCCAGGTGTCGATCATGGTGCCGCTCGCGACGTAGGCGCCGAGATTGACGAAGCAGGGCATCAGCACCACCCCGGGAGCGATATAGGCCGAATGGCGCACGATCGCACCCGGCACGGCGCGAAAGCCGGCGGCGCGGAAGTGCTGCTCGTCCCAGCCCTCGAACTTCGAGCGCACCTTGTCGAACCAGGGCGCCCCACCCTTCGCCGGGTCGCCCGGTCCTCCCGGAATCGTCTTCATGTCGTTCAAGCGGAAGGAGAGCAGCACCGCCTTCTTGAGCCATTGATTGACCCGCCAGGCGCTACCCTCTTTCTCGGCGACGCGCAGCTTGCCGCTATCGAGGGCCGCGAGGGCCGCCTCGACGGCGCGCCGCACCTCGCCCGTGCTCCCCGGGTTGAGCGCCTCGCGCGTCTCCCATGCGCTGTCGATGATGCTTTGCAGCTCGCGGGGACCCATGGCGGGGTAGAACCTTGCATTTGGCGCGCGGCCGGCACAATGGGACAGCAACCCCGCGCTGTCAACCGCTCGGCCCTGCCGTGCGCGCGGCTGTGACCGCCTCGAGAAAAGCGACGAGATCGCTCGCGCGATGATGGATGTGGGCGCCCTCTTTTTCCCCGATCGTCGCGAACTCCGTCTCGGCCATCAGCCACACCGTGGTCATGCCGAGCTCGTGGGCCGGCTCGAGGTTGCGCGCGATGTCGTCGACCATCGCTGCCGCCGCGGGTGCGATGTCGTGGCGCTCGAGGAGGAGGCGGTAGCAGGCGGGATCGGGCTTGGGCAGGAAGCCGGCGGCGACGACGTCGAAGACCGCCTCGAAGTGATGTGCGATGCCGAGCCGCTCCATCACCTTCTCGGCGTGGTCGGCGGAGCCGTTGGTGAAGACGAGCTTGCGCCCGGCGAGGCGTGCGAGGGCCGCCTCGAGTGCCGGGTCGGGCGAGAGTGCCGTGCGGTCGATGCGGTGCACGTAATCGAGGAAGGTGTGCGGATCGACGCCGTGCTCGGTCATGAGACCCCGGAGCGTGGTGCCGTAGGTGCGGAAGTAGTGCTTCTGCAGCGCGCGCGCCGCGGCCGGGTCGAGTGCGAAGGTCTCGGCGATGAACTCGCCGATGCGGCGGTCGACCTGGTCGAAGAGGCGGGAGGAGGCCGGATAAAGGGTGTTGTCGAGATCGAAGATCCAGACCGCGACGTGAGCGAAGGCGCCGGAAGGCGGCGAAAGAGGGGGGTCGGCTTGCGGCATGGACATCGCTAGAAGTTGGGCCAAATCGCACTCGACGACAAGACGCTATAAGGGGGAGCCGGAGCAATAGAAACGTGATCATGGGCAGCCGCCAACCGCTATTGCGCTTGAGGAAGCTCAGCGTCTTTTCGTTGAACTCGGCGACGTTCCCGCAGAGAGCGTGGCTGCGCCGTGCGGTCTCGCTCGGTGGCAGTAAAAGATGCGGCTTTCACGAGAGCGAACATTGAGAATCGCAGGCGGACAAAATCCATACGACCACTGACAGCAAGCCTTTAGGCCGGGTTGGCGCATCGGCGCGTAATCCAATTTCAAGTTTATAGTTTTCGGTTATGAATTTAGCCTTGACGCAACTCGTGGAGTTTGTTGTGGCAAATTCGCTACACCTCTACGAGAAACATTCTCTTTCCCGCAGCTAAGCCGCAGCCCCGCATTGTCAATCTTGCGGGGGGCGGGCATGATCAGACGTAGGACCGCTTTCGGAGCGCTCGCGGGAAACCAATGCCTGCCGGTGGTTTCGCATCGGGATCACGCCGGTATTGGCGCGCGCACGAGCGCACGTTGTCGGGTCACGGGGTTCGCCCTGACCCGTCTACGGGCTGAGGCGATCACAAAGTCAAGTTGGACCTGTCCAATTCGGGGAGCTTTCCATGACACATCGTAGACGCAGCTTTGCCGTGGCGCCTGCTTGCCTGCGGCACTCGTTCGTCGCGGCCGCCTTGCTGCTCGGCCTGGCCACTCCCGCCGCCGCGCAGCAGAGGCCCTGCGTCGCCCCGCTTGGGTGGTGGGAATCGAAAGGCCTGGAGCCGTTCTTCATCAATCCCAATGGCGGCGCGCCGCAGACCGATTGCGATTTCCAGCTGTGGTCGTGGAGCGCCTTCGTGCACTGGATCCAGAACGATCCCAAGACGGGTCAGCCGCTCTTCCTGGAACTGCCGACCTATGACGATCTGATGTCGGGCGTTGCTGAGCGTTTCAAGATTGGCCCGCGTACACTCACGCTCAAGCCGCGCAACCAGAAACCCAAGTCGCTGGCCTCGATCGAGCAGGCCGGCTCGAACGGCGTGCTGGTCGACCAGAGCGGACGTGCGGTCTACTACGCGACCCACATGGACCCCATCTATTTCGCCTTCACGCAGAAATATTTCGGAGCGACGAATTACGGCAAGGCCGCGCCCACGCTGACCTATCCGATCGGCGCCACCGTGTTCAAAACCGGCTGGCGCATCGTGCAGCCGGGCGAGGACACGAGCAAGGTGTTCACCGCCAAGGCGACCATCGATCTGCTGGAGAGCGACGGCAAGGGCGGGCTGAGGCCGAGCGGCAAAACGCAAGCCGACGTGCCAGTGGAGCTGGTCAGCATGCACGTGGTCGGCGTGATCAAGGATCACCCGGAATTCGCCTGGGCGACCTTCGAGCAGCTCAACAATGCGCCCGACCTGCCGGCCGGAATGGGCCCGCAATCGCCCAATCCGGTGAGCGCGCAGAGCTTCACCTTCTACAAGGGCGGCACTCCGGCCTATGCCAGCAATGTTCAGCCCACGACTATGACCATCGACCCCGCCGCGCAGGCGATCTCGCCGATCACCAACGTGTTCCGGCAATTCGCATTCGGCGGCGCCACGCCGGCTTCGCGCGTCGCCGACATCACGTCGATCAACGGCAATTTCCAGAAGTCGATCGCGGGAAAGGCAAGCCCGGCGGTGAGCACGGTGTTCGCGAATTATAAACTGATCGGCACCGTATGGATTCTCGCCGGTACGCTCAAGCCGGGCGACGGCAATTTGGATTCGGAGGCGATCGGCTCGATCGATCTCGCCGACGCGACGCTGGAGACCTTCGTGCAGGGCACCGGCACCAATTGCTTCTCCTGTCACAACACCAGCGGCGGCAGCTCTTATCCGGGCAAGGACATCAACCTCAGCCACATCATCCTGAGCGTGCTGAAAGCCAATCCGGCGATCCTCAAGGCGCGGTGAGGGCAGGGCGTATCGGCAGCAGGTCAGATCTGGAAAACCTCGCGGGGCACCCAGCAGGAAGGGGTTGTTCAATCGGAGGCCGCCCCTTCACGCAAGCATGCTTCTCGCACTGCTTTTACCCGCTCGGTCGCGATTTTCCAGGCGACCGCTATCCGCTGTTGCGCTTGAGGAAACTCAGCGTCTTTTCGTTGAACTGGGCGACGTTCTCGTAGATGGGAGCATGCGCGCAGCCCTCGAAGACCGTCATCTCGCTCCGGCCGATGCCGTTCTTCATCGCTTCCGCGAAGCGGGTGGAGGTGACGACGTCGTGGCGGCCGAAGGTGATCTGGGTCGGGGCCTTGATGCGCGCGAGCGCAGAGGCGGCATCGTGGGCGATCACCGCATCGGATTGGCGCAAGAAGGCATCGAGGGGCTGCGCCGGTCGTCCGCGCACGAAGGCGGCGAGGGCCTCGATATAGTCCGGCTTCGCCGCGTAGAGCTCCGGCGTGAAGCACCAGGGGAAGATGCCCTGGATCACCATTTCGGTGACGCTGCCCAGGCCCTTGGCCATGGTCTGCCAGCCCTCGACCACGGTCTTGAGAAACGGGTCCGACTTGGTCCAGCCGCTATGCAGCGACAGCGATTTGACCTTTTGCGGATGCCTGGCGGCGAGCCACATTCCGGTGGCGGCACCCAATGACAGGCCGGAGACGTGCGCGGAATCGATGCGGATGGCCTGCATGAACGCGGCAACGTCGTCGGCGAACAGCGTCGTCGAGTAGGTGCCCGCCGGCTTGTCGGTCTCGCCCGCGCCTCTAGGGTCGAGCGATATGCACGTGAAGTGCTTGGCATAGTCCGCGACCTGAAAGGCGTAGCAGGCGTTGTCGGCCGCCAGATAGGGAATGAGGACGAGCGGCTCTCCCGTGCCTTGCTGCTCGTAGTTCATGGTGAGGTCATTGACCTTGATCTTCGGCATCTCTTTCCCCTCCCTCTTGGCTCAGCTCAATGGACATTCCTCATTTGGCCGGCCGTCTCGGGGCGAGTTTGGGCATCTCGAGGGGTCCTTGCAACCGTTGGCTGGGTCTCAAGCATGCGACCCGCCCCACGAAGCCGCCGATTGGCCGTACCGGCGCCGGTAATCGCTTCGGCGGCGAGCATGCGACACATCTCTCCCGCTGCCGGCAGCCCGATCCGGGTTCCGGTGCCTGTCATGCTGGCACTGGAGGCGCCCGCAATCGGGCAATCAGCGCAAGAATGTCGGCGTGATGTCGAGCGCGCTCGGCCTTGGAGCAGGACCGGCCGCGATGTTATCACTTTGCGGAGGGCCCTCCCGCGGGGGCTCATAGCGATTGGCTCTGCGGCGGACGAGGCGGGCCCCGAAGGCAACAGTAAAGAGATGGCAACGGTAAAGAAGAGAGTCGGCGTTATCGGCGCCGGGATCGTCGGCATCGCTGCGGCGAGCTATTTGCAGCGCGATGGGCACGAGGTCTTCGTCGTCGACCCCGATCCGCCCGGGGCGGGCGCCTCTTTCGGCAATGCCGGCTGCTTCAACCCCTCCTCCATCGTGCCCATGTCGATGCCCGGGACTCTCCGCAAGGTGCCGCAGTGGCTCGCCGACCCGCTCGGCCCGCTCGCCATCCGGTGGAGCTATTTGCCTTGGCTTGCCCCTTGGCTCGTCCGTTTCATCCGCGCCGGAACGCCCGCGCTGGTCGAGGCTGAGGCCCGTGCGCTGAGCGGGCTGTTGGGGCCCTGCTTCGCGGCACTCGTCCCGCTGCTCAAGGATGCGGGAGCGGAAGATCTGATACGGCGGCTCGGCCACCTCGTCGTCTATCGCTCCGCGGCGGGAGTGGCAAAAGACGCTGCTGCTTGGGAGCTACGCCGGCAGAACGGCATCGGCTGGGAGGAGCTTGGCGCGGACGAGCTCCGTCAATTCGATCCCCAGCTCTCCCGCGAGTATGTCCGCGGCATTCTGTTGACGGCCAACGGCCACACGACCGACCCGCAGGCGCTCGTCGCCACGCTGGCCGACGCCTTCGCCCGCCAGGGCGGCAAGCTTCACCGCGCGCGCGCCCTCGACCTGGTGCTCGAGGGCGCGCGGCTCCGGGCCATCCGCACCGACGCGGGCGATCTGCCTGCGGAGGCAGCCGTCGTGGCGGCGGGCGCCTATTCGAAGCCGCTCGCCGCCGTGCTCGGCGACCGCATACCTCTCGAGAGCGAGCGCGGCTACCATTTGATGATCCGCGACCCTGAGGTCTCGCCCCGCGTGCCCACCAACGACGCGGACGGCAAATTCGTCGCCACCCCCATGGCGAACGGCCTGCGCTTCGCCGGCACCGTGGAGCTGGCCGGCCTCGCGGCGGCACCCGACTGGCGCCGCGCGCGCATGCTGCTCGAGCAGGGCCGCCGCCTCTTCCCCGGACTCGCCACGCGCTATCCCGAAGAGCGCATCTCGCTGTGGATGGGCCACCGCCCGAGCCTGCCCGACTCGCTGCCCGTCATCGGCCCGTCGCGCCGCTCGCCGGACGTCTTCTACGCCTTCGGTCACGGCCATGTCGGCATGACGGGCGGGCCGATGACGGGTAAGCTGATCGCCGAGCTGGTATCCGGCCGCCCGCCCGCGATCGACCTCGGCCCGTTCCGGGCGAGCCGCTTCGCGTAACGGCGAGACAAGCGCGCGGCAAACAGGGATGGTGTCCTATGGCTGAGCCGCTCCTCGAGTATCGGCACGTCGGGATGAGCTATGGGAGCTTCCGTGCGCTCGACGACGTGAGCGAGAGCATTTACGCGCGCGAATGCGTGGTGATCTGCGGGCCGAGCGGCTCGGGCAAGAGCTCGCTGCTTCGCTGCACCAACGGACTCGAGCGCTTCCAGGAAGGCGACATCATCGTGGACGGCACGAGTGTCGCGCGCTGCCGCGATCTGCCGCACTTGCGCTCGCGCATCGGCATGCTGTTCCAGCAATTCGATCTCTACCCCCACATGAACTGCCTGCGCAACGTGATCTTGGCGCCGATGAAGGTGCTCGGCTGCTCGCGCGCGTCCGCGGAGGCGAAGGCGCTTCTTCTCCTCGAGCGCTTCGGCATCCGCGACCAGGCGGCGAAGTATCCGGCCGAGCTCTCGGGCGGCCAGCAGCAACGCGTCGCGATTTGCCGCTCGCTCATCCTCGAACCCAAGCTTATGATGTTCGACGAGCCGACATCGGCACTCGACCCCGAGATGGTGGGCGAGGTGCTGCAAGCCATTCGCGACCTCGCGCGCGACGGCATGACAATGCTGATCGTCACCCACGAGATGCGATTTGCCCGCGAGGTTGCCGATCGGGTGCTGTTCATGGCGGAGGGGCGCATACTCGACCGCGGCAGCGGCGCTGAGTTTTTCGAACGGTCGAGCCACCCGCGGACTCGGCAATTCTTGGCACGGATCGGCGTCTGAATCGCCCGCGCGGGGCGTTCCCAAAGCGATAGAAAGCGGACGGGAGGCAGCGATGACAAAGCGAATCGAGGAGACCCGAGTTGCGCTGGAGCGCGATACCCGGGCGATCGGCCGGCGCCGGCTGCTTGCCCTTTCGGCGGGCTTCGGCGCGGGTCTCCTGGCGCGCCCCGGTGCCGCACGCGCCCAGACGCCTCCGGGATGCGTCGAGGATACACTCGACCGCATCAAGCGCACGGGCGCCTTCAATCTCGGCGCGCGCGAGGCGACGCCGCCCTACGGCTACAAGGATGCCCAGGGCAACTACGTCGGATTTGCGACCGAGATCGCGCGAGCCATCCACGCCAATATCGAGAAGGAGCTCGGCGGCAAGATCGCGCTCAATTA
Source organism: Alphaproteobacteria bacterium (assembly GCA_035272805.1). Taxonomy (GTDB): domain Bacteria; phylum Pseudomonadota; class Alphaproteobacteria; order JACZXZ01; family JACZXZ01; genus DASPPM01. Next base: position 7,813 of record DATEQI010000413.1, read on the forward strand.
CGTCCCCGTGACCAGCGAGACGCGCATCCCGCTTCTGCAGAACGGCACGATCGACATGGAGGCCGGCGCCACGGTCGTGACGCAAGCGCGCATCAAGGTCGTCGACTTCTCGGTGCCCCACTTCCTGACCTCGACCGAGGTCCTGGTGCCGGCCTCGAGCCCGCTCAAGTCCTTGGCCGACCTCGCAGGCAAGCGTGTCGGCGTGCCGCAGGGCGGGCTCGAGGAGGCGGCCTATCGCGCCTTGCTCAACAGGAAAGGCGAGCTCAAGCTGGCCGTGACCACCGTCGGCTTTCCCGATCACCCGCAAGGATTCACCGCACTCCAGACCGGCTCGATCGACGGCTACAGCTCGGACGGCCCGATCCTCTATGGCCTCAAAGGAAAGGCGTCCGATCCGTCCGAATGGCGCGTCTTCGATCCGGGGATCAATACCTTCCTCCAGGCCTTCCCGATCCGGCCGGAGAGCTCGAAGTTCAAGCGCGTGGCGGACCTGACCATCGTCGGGCTCTATGCGAGCGGCGACTGGGACACGCTCTACGACAAGTATTTCGGCCCCCAGGGTGTAGCACCCTTCCCCGTGACGGAGGCGCTCAAGGCGCTCGCCGTCATGAATGCCTGGCCGGCAAGATAGCATTGCTGCACGCCGTCGGAGGCCGTGCTAGATGCCGACGGAGCTCGATTGGTCGATCCTGTGGAGCGAGCCCTACGGCGGCTGGGTCGTCGATGCCGTCCTGACGACGCTCGAGCTGGCCCTCCTGTCCTGGGCGGCAGCGCTGATCATCGGCACGCTCGCGGGACTCGCGCGCGAGTCGCCACACCTTGCCGTGCGGCTCGTCGCCACCGCTCACGTCGAGATATTCCGCAACATCCCTCTGCTCGTTCAGCTCTTCTTCATCTATTACGTACTGCCGCGCGTGCTGCCGATCGAGCTCAGGCACGAGCTGTTCCGGCTCGGCTGGGAGATGGGGAGTGCGGTCCTGACGCTGGCACTCTACACCTCGGCCAAGGTCGCCGAGCACGTTCGCGCCGGGCTCAACGCGGTCACCCGCCAGGTCAAGTGGAGCGCTCTATCCACCGGACTCACCTGGTGGCAGGCACAACGCTACGTGACGGCACCGCTCGTCTTGCGCATCATCGTGCCGAGCCTCACCTCCGAATTCGTCACAGTCTTCAAGAGCTCGTCGCTCGCCATGACGGTGGGCGTGGTCGAGACCTCGTATCTGACGCAGGAGATCGGCTTCCAGAGTTTCCACTGGATCGAGGCAAACACCCTGGGAACGGCGGTCTACCTCAGCTGCGCCTGGAGCGTTGCCGGGCTGATGAGCATCATCGAGCGTCGCACCCACGTACCCGGCCTCTTGCGCCGCGGGACAGGCGGCTGATGGCGGCGCTCTTCGACAATCTCGGCGCGCTCTCGCTCGCACTCCTCGAGATCAATTTGCGCATGACGGGGAGCGCCATTGCGCTGGCACTGCCGATCGGTTGCCTCTTCGCCGTCGGCCGGCTCTCCCGCTTCCCGCTCGTCTATTATCCGGTGACGGCCTATGTGAACGTGCTGCGCAGCAGCCCGCTCCTGATGATCATGTTCTGGGCCTATTACACCGGGCCGATGATCACCGGTCATCCCAACTCGGCTTATGTTGCAGCACTGATAGCGCTCGCCGCGTTCGAGGTCGCCTATTTCACCGAGATCGTGCGGGCCGGACTGCAGTCGATTCCGTTGAGCCAGCGCCGCGCCGGGCTTGCCACCGGCCTCACCTCCGGCCAAGTGACGCGGCTCGTCATCCTGCCTCAAGCGCTCTTCCGCATGGCGCCGTCGCTCCTGACCCAGAGCATCATCGCGTTTCAGGATTCAACGATCGCCAGCATCATCGGCGTGCCCGACGTATTCCAATCGACCAACATCATCAACGCACGCGAGCAGCGCCCGATCGCGCTCTACAGCGGCCTCGCCGTCATGTATTTCGTCTTGTGCTATCTTCTGAGCCGCGCGGTGCGCGGGCTCGAGGCGCGCGCCCAGCGCCGCATCGCGGGTGGAGCGCCTTGAGGACGACGGAGGCTGATGGGATGACGAACGGATAAACGTCGCTATGAGGGACGGCCGCGCCATGATGCGGCAGCGGCCAATTCGACGGCATGCTGCTTCTCGACGTCGCGCCGTTCGCTGCTCTGAGAGATGTTCAGCTGAATCTCTGCGTGGTACGGGTTATCGGGCAGCGCTACCGCACGAACAGTTCGACCGTTTGTCGCCGCATATTCGGCAGAGACAACGGCCCAGCCGTAGAATGTTTGATTGCGCCTTTCCGCGTTCTTGTCGCCAATCTGCGCCAACACGATGTCAGGGGCGAGGTCGAGCCTGTCGACTGAAAGCGCATTCACTCCTGGCTTTTCGAGAAAAACCTTGTGCGGGACGTTACCTCTCGCCGCTCTCACTGAGTCCCACTGAGAGAATATTTCCCGGCCCAAAGGATCGGCCGGACCGATCGGCGGAACGGGCGGAGCCGCCGTACTCACGCCGACTTCATTCGCCGCAGCTCGGCTTTGAGAAATGCATCGGGGATGGCCGCGGCGCGGTCATATCGTGCTCGCCGGTTCTCGCCTGCGATGGAGGAAAGGCATATCGCCCCACCGGAGGAGTCGCAGAGCACAACGACCGCCGCGCGGCGCCCGCGCTTGCGAAACATGATCGCGACCTCGCCCTCTTCCGTCGGATACACCGAAGGCGGCGGCAGTGCCGCAAGCGAGAGACTGTCGAGAATTCGCCGGGCGTGGCCCTTGGCCGCCGCCGCAGGCTCGGGATAGCCTCCTTCTGCGGCCTCCTTGTCCACTTGATCGAGCTCTTCCAGAGCATCATGAAGCCATATGGCGGGCCTGGGGCCGCGCGCGGACATCATATTGCTCGAGGACCCAGCTTTCGCCATCCGCTCGTCTTCCTCCCGCCGCTCGACGGAGCGGCGTGCCCATTCGGTGAATATGCGTAAATCTGCCACAAGGTACTAACGGAGACAAGGAGCGGTCGCGCTTGAAATTGGTCCGCTGTGTGCCACACAAGCTGACACAATACCGTTATGCGGAACGCGGAGGCCGCCGCCGCCGCTGCGCGCGTCCTTTCCTGGCGCTGACCAGGGTTGTCTGTTTATGCCTGGACTCGGCCCGAGTTGCGCCAGGTGAGCTGATTTTCTTTGCGGCCGGTGTCTTCTTCCCGGCAGACGTCCTGATTGCTTTTCGTGTCTTGGACTGTCGGGGCTGCTTTGAGGCGGTGGGGACGGCAGTATCGGAATTAGCGGGCTCGGCCATCTCCAGCCCGAACAGGGCCGCGACATCGCTGTCGTCGAGCACCTTCGCCGCGCTGGGCGCTGCTCTCGTTAGCGCAAGATCCTGCCCGGCACTGGCAAGCAATTCATTCTCATCCACGCCGCGCAGCACGAAGAGAAGTTGAGGCTTTTCGTCGAGCCTGGCGCCGACGCCATAAAGCGCCGCCGCAACGTGTTTGCACATGTCCGCCCAGTCCGGACAGCTGCAGGACAGCGTGATTTCCTCGGGCGACGGAAACAGACCGTCGCCCTCGCGACAGACTCGGTCCATGACTCCCTTGGCCAAGCGGCCTTGCAGGAGCTCAACCAACGAGTCGATCGATCCTGCGCAATCTCGACAGATGGCTTTCCAGCGTGCCGCTTTGACCGGTGCAATGGTGATCTTGATTTTGTAGAGTTCAGAACCGGCGACCATCGCCACGACCGCGCCCTTGGCGATTTGGAGGTCGACGACGGAACCGTTGCGGACATAGGTTCGGCCACGCGGCACGCGGTTCTCATAGTCGCTATAACGCTCGAGGTTGATGCACCACGACTTGCCCCAGAAGCTCTTGGCAATCGTGCGGCCCTCGATCGTCACGGGTACAACGGATTGTCGCTGCCTCTTGAGCTTGGCCAGCTTGCGTTCCGCCTGCCGCCGCCTCTCGGCCACCGGCACATAGGGGCGCCACCCGAAATAGCCCATCTATCACCCTTCCTTCATCGCCGCACGCAGGTCGAGAGCCACGAGCTTGAGCAACTCCTCATCCTTCATCTCGGTCAAAACAATGTCAGCCCCGCCACCAAGAAGATCCCCGGCAAGCTGCTTCTTCGACTCGATCATCTGGTCGATCTTGTCCTCCACGGTGCCGCGGCAAATGAATTTGTGCACGAGCACATTCTTGTTCTGCCCGATTCGGAAAGCTCGGTCGGTGGCCTGGTTTTCCACAGCCGGGTTCCACCACCTGTCGAAATGGATGACATGCGTGGCCGCGGTGAGATTGAGCCCGGCGCCGCCAGCTTTGAGAGAGAGCACGAAGAACGGGACATTTTCGTCCTCCTGGAAATGGCGCACAAGCTCCTTGCGCCTCTTGACCTCTGTCTCGCCGTGCAGGACGAGGCCGGCCCGCCCGAACACGGAGCCCAGGAACGCCACCAGCGGCGCCGTTATCTCCTTGAACTGGGTGAAGATCAACGCCTTCTCTTGCCGGGCGGCAACCACCTCCGCAATATCGCGCAGACGCGCGAGCTTACCGCTGTCCTCCTCAGCCCATGCGCCGTCGCCGAGCCACTGCGAGGGATGGTTGCAGATCTGCTTCAGCCGCATGAGAAAGGCGAGGACTGTGCCTCTCCGCTGCATTCCATCGACGTCTTCGAGCTGGCGCGCCAGATCTTCCACCGCTTGCTGGTAAAGCGCCGCCTGCTTGCGGCTCAAGGGGCAGAAGGTTTTCACCTCGGTCTTGTCGGGCAAGTCAGCAATGATGCTCTTGTCCGTCTTCAGACGCCGCAGGATATAGGGGCGCACGAGCTCGCGCAGCGGACCGAACGGGTTGTGAGAGCGGTCGGCGAGGTG
>DATEQI010000414.1:0-11831 GCA_035272805.1 Alphaproteobacteria bacterium
AGCGTGAGCGCGCGGCCAAGGAGCCGGAAGGCGAGCCGCGGCACGCGATCGAAAAGATCGGCAAGCCGCGTCAGCAGCACCGCGAGCGGCAGTGCTGCGGCCACCTCGGCGTAGATCGCGAAGCGCGTATGGAGGATGCCCGGCACGATCAGGAGGGCGAGGGCGAGTGCTGAGGTGCCCCAGACCGCGCGCGCTGCCGCTGAGCACTCCCGGCTCGCAATGACGAGGGTCGCGACGAGGCCGATGGCGGGCCCGCCGATGAAGAGAACACCCCGGCTCAGAGTGGCGAAGGCTGGTTTGCCCTCCTCGATCTTGCTCCAAAAATCCACTTCGAGACCTGCGCCGTAGACGGTACGCTCCGGCGAGAAGAGATCGGGAAAGACGGCTCCGAGACATGCGGCCGCAGCCAACGCTCCCGCCAGGCCGACGGCGAGGCGCAGGCGCCAAGCCTCCCGGCGTTGCGGTGCCGCGGCCAGCGCTGCCGACAAAAGGGCAAGGAGGGTGCCGAAGGCCACATAGACCACGGAAAGCCTGTCGAGCTCGGGCCGAAGCCAGCCGCCAAAGGGCGGGTCGGACGCCAGCATCAGCGCGAGGCCAAGGGCAAAGGCGGCGGCACATGCCAGGCTGGCGCGACGCAGCGCGCCGCCCTCGCGTACCCAGGCCAGCCCCAGGAGCAACATGCCGAAGGGGACGACGAAGAAGGCCTCGGCGGTAAGCCAGAAGGCGAAAGCCGCGGCCAAGCCCGCGGCAGCGCCATGGCGGAGCGCGCGCGGTTGCATCACGGTGCGAAGCACGAGGCCCATGAAGAGCGCCAAGAGCGCCACGATCTCGACGCGGTAGGTGGCGCAGCCGACCATGCCGTAATTGACGGCGAGCGGCGTGACGGCAATCACCATGCCGAGCAGGCGCCGCTCCGTCGCATCCGCGAGCGGCCGCGCCGCCCACACCGCCGCTAGAATGAGGGCGACGAGGGACAGCGGTCCGATCGCCGGTGCGACGACCGCGAACGCCTTGTCCCAGCCGGCGAGGGCCGCAATCGGCGCGGCCAGCGCGAGGAAGATCAGGTCGAAGGCCTTGCTCCAGTGGAGCACCATGCCGTAGGGAGCGTTGTCGCGGGAGAGAAAGCCGCCGTGCCAACTGCCGTCGGCGAGAACGCTGCGCAGGCGCACGACGTGCATGTAGCTGTCCGTATCGACGAGCTCGCCCTGCAGCACGTTGGGATAGATGAAAAAGAGAAAGAATGCGAGCAGGAGCGCCACCAGAAGCAGGCCGGGCAGAGCATCGAGGAAGAGCGCGCCGATCTCGAGACGAGGCTCGCCCGCGACATCGTCCGAATGCGTCAGATCCATCCCGCCCGTTCCTCGAGCTTCTGCCGAAGGCCGCCTGCCGCGGCTCCCGGCGGAAGCCGCTCCCGCGGCTCTCGTCCGCTTTTATCACGCATCCCTTCCCCGATTGGAGCAGGAAATCGCCCATGCGTGGGAAATGACACTTCCGCGGGGCGAAGCCTCGCAAGGATGGGGAATCATTCGGGGCAGCGTAAATGAACCATGGGGGCTTAAGGCGGCCAGCGCCCACAGACCGGCTTGTCCGTAAGGGCGAATTGGCTCATCATCTCGCCGAATCCCTGGTCATCCGGAGAATGCCAGTTTATGGATTTCCCGTGCTTGGGCGGCTGGAAGATTGGCGCCAGCTCGACGAGGAGGTGGCGCTAAATTTGAGGAGAGTTGCATGACGACAATTCGCGATAACGTCGTTAGATTGATCTTCGAGGCGTGTCGGCCCCATCATCCCGATCTCAGCGATCATAGCCGCGCCCTCCTCGATAGCGGCCTCGATTCGCTTGATTACACAAATGTCCTGATGGCTGTTGAAGACCACTATAACATCGCCATCGCGGACAAGGAGCTCGATGAGTTCGGTTCCGTGGACAAGATTGTGAGCTACCTCGAGGAGCGGGTCGGTGCCTGACGGAAGCGGCCCAAGCGTTCTCTGAAAGGCGCGGGTGAGCCCCGATAGCGCATCACATGTTCGAATGCTCTTCGAGCGGATGAAGGCGCGCGCGGGCGAGCCAGCCCTTTTTCGCGACGGCGCGGAAGTCAGCTTCGACGGCCTCTTCTCCCGCGTCGCCGCGTGGGAGCGTGAGCTGCTGGAGCGAGGCATCGGCGCGGGCACGGTATGCGCGTTCACCGGCGATTACGCCCCGGACACCATAGCGCTCATGCTGGCGATCATGCGCCTTGGAGGAATCTCGCTTCCCTTAACGCGCGCCGCCGAACAAGAGCTACTTGAGTTGCTGGCGATTTCGGGCGCCCAGTGGCTGATCCGGTTCAGCGACAACCTCGATCGCGCCGGGGCGTCCGTCGAGCCGCTCGGCGCTCCCGCGCAGAATGGGCTCATCGAGCATTTCCGTGCCACGGGCCACCCCGGATTGATCGTATTCACCTCCGGTTCTAGCGGGCGACCAAAAGGAATCCTGCACGACTTCGACCGGGTGCTCGGTAAATTCGCGGTCAAGCGTCCCGGCTGGCGTACAATTTTGTTCCTGACGATCGACCATTTCGGCGGCATCAACACGCTCATGGCGTGCTTAGCTTATGGAGGAGTCGGCATTTGCGTGTCGCAACGCACGCCCGATATTGTGTGCGGGGCCGTTGCGTCGGCACGCGCCACACTCTTGCCGGCCACGCCGACCTTTCTCAACATGCTGCGTGCGTCCGGTACCTGGCGGCTCCACGACCTGTCGTCGTTGCGGCTCATCACTTATGGAGCAGAGCCGATGCCAGAGGCAACGCTTAAGTGGATCGGCGCAGCTTTGCCGAATGTCGAACTAAAGCAGACCTATGGCCTTTCGGAGCTCGGGGTCCTGCATTCGCAATCTCCGGAACGGCAGTCCCTTTGGCTGCGCATCGGCGGGCATGGATTCGAGACTCGGATTGTGGACAATGTGCTGCATATCCGGTCGGAGTCGAATATGGTTGGCTACCTGAATGCGCCGAGCCCGATCGACGAGGACGGTTGGATGAATACCGGGGACATGGTCGAAATGCGCGATGGCATGGTCCGGTTTCTCGGCCGCACCTCCGAGGTTCTCAACGTGGGCGGCCAGAAGGTCTTCCCGGCCGAGGTCGAGAACGTGCTGCTCGGTGCGGAAGGAGTCGTTGAGGCTACTGTGTTCGGCCGGCGCCATCCCTTGCTCGGTCAGGCGGTTTGCGCGCGCGTATCGCTGTCGCGGGAAGAAGACGCCGGGGCGGCGGCTTCGCGGCTGCGGCTCTATTGCTTGGAGCGGCTCGCCAAATTCAAGGTGCCGATGCGGATCGAGGTGGTCCAGCATTCAGCCCAGACCAACGAGCGCAGCAAGAAGGTCCGCCTCGTGGGCGAGGGACCGTCCGCGGAGTAGCGCTTGAGGGATCGCTCCATCGAGGAGCATCCCGTTTAATACACATCCCGCGGACTTCTCGTATTCGCCCCCTAAAGCCCGAACATGGCGGCCGGAGAGACGGCCACAGGGCTGCCAGAACACGGTAGTCGCAGGCAAATTCCAGCTCCACCCTCGCCCTACCAGCTAGGCGGTCAAGAAATCGCCGGCCTCAAGATTGTGCCCAGAGCAAAAATGCATTGTACATACTCGGCCATAACCTCGTACTATTACCCATCATTTTAGCTATCGGGTAGATGCCGGCGGGGAACCGGCCAGGAGGCAGGCGATGGCCAATCCGAAACTGAAGCAAAAACGCGCAACATCGGAGCAAAATCGGGGCGATGGCGGCCCCGTGCCGGCGGACGCTTTCGCCGGCGAGATGTCTAACATCCTGCGCTCTATTGCCAATGGCTACGGCGCCAACAAACGACTGGCACCGATCACCGACAGGCACCCGACGACCATCGGGCGTTATCGCCATGGAAGTTGCCCAAAGGCGTGGTACGATCTGGTGAGGCTTGCGGGCAGCTATCCCGAGGTGCTCGAGTTCGTTCTGCGCCGGTCAGGCCGGCACGACTTGGCCGAGCGGGTGCGGGAGGGTGCTGCAGAGAAGAATCTCGACGGCGCGCTTCCCAAGTTCCTCGAGCGCATGATGGCGAAGCTCGCCGGCGAGGCGATGGGTGATCGATGGTTTTGGGCGACCGACGTCGGCGACGTCGAGCATGCTCCTGCAGGACACGCGGAGTACGCGCGACGCAGCCTCGGTCTGTCGAAGCTCAATCCCACCGATCAGGCCGCCTACGTGATGCGCAATCTGGGATGGATTGCCATTACGCTGCGGGCGGACCGGACGGTGGTGTTGGCGTATAACGACCTCGCCGTCGATAGTGTTGCGGCAACCCGCGCATACGAATGGCTGCTTTCCGAACAGAGTGCCATCACGTCCGTGCAACGTCGCGTGGAAGTCGACGACCGGTGGATCGAGGCGACGCATCCGAGCGTTGCGTCCGCGATCGCGGCGTTGGAAGTACTTCCGAGCATGGGGCCTCGCCGTAGAGAATTCAAATGGCGGACCGAGCGCCTTTCCCTCAACGACATCAAGAGCAAGCGCATCGGCTCCTTGCTCGGGGCCACGCGTCTGACCGGGCGCCAGCCGGGACGGCTGCCGCACGTCGCCGCGCGCTTGGGCCTCCTCGATTTCTCGGGATTGTTCCGTGTCGAGGGCGACAACGTGACGACCCTGTGGGTGGGATCGCACCTCGGAGTCTATGGTCCCACGGTCATGGGCAAGAACCTCCGCGAGCGCGCGGACCTCCGCTACGCCGAGATGGTGCGCCTTCACGTTCTCGGCGCGGTTGAGGAGCCGGAGGGAACTTACTATCACAATGTCGTGTCGATGGATGGTCGTGGCTATGAATATTTGCGCCTTGCGCTCGCGGACCCCGCAGACCGCAATGGCGTCCAGCTGGTCCTCACAACCGCCGAGATCCTCAAGGAGATCCCATTAGCAAACGACGGTTGAGAAGCCATGGACCACTATCAACAATACTTCCGCTTCACCAGGCAGGGAATCGACAGAGACATACATAGAATGGCCTCCCGCACTTTGGTTCCGCCGCTCGTGCGCGCGCTCGAGCAGGTGGATTTGGAACCGAGGGCCACGCACGACGTCGCTCACCTTGTTCGCTTCCAGGAGGCGCGCAAGGACCGCATGCATCTCTTCCAAATCGTGAATCCCGCCTACCAGAGCGTCTTGAACGAGACGAACTTCTTCGCCTTGTTCCTCTACCGAGGCGAAACCCCGGTGGCTTCCGCCGGCTTGCGCCTCAAATGGATCGAGACGACGCTGGCGGAGGAGCTGACCTCGCTGCGTTTCTACTACGACGACGTGCCGGGTATGGCACGGGAGCGCGAGCGCTGCGTCGTCACTGCCCCCACGGCACGCCTGATCGAGGCGTGCCCGGTGGTGGTCTCGCTCTCGGTCTGTGTCGATCACGATCACGCCAATGGTACCGCCGTGCGGCCGCTCATGCGTCTTCTTCACCTCTGGGCCGCCGTGCATTGGCGTTGGAGCTGGCTCGTCGGCATAGCGGAACGGCGGGTCGCCCGCGTTTACACTCACGACATCTACGGCTTCGCGGGGGCCGAGCTCGGAGTATGGCGAAACCGGCCATCTGACGGTTACCAGCCGGATGGCGAGCTGCCGCTTACCGAGTTCTTGTTCTTGTCGGCCCCTCGCCGCTATGCGACGGCCACGTTTCTGCGCGCCGACGTGGGTGACGTGGGACGCCCGCTCGGACTGCCCATCACGACGACTGTTGATGCCGCCGCATGATAAGCGGGCTGCCGTTGCGAGTCCCATAGCGATCGTGGCAGGGCCCGGGACGCGCGCATAGTGAGCAGGCGTCGCGGTCCCGGGCCCCGATCGCGACGGCGCACGCTTGCACCTCCCCGGAGCCGCCGCGCGCGGCTCCGGTTTTTCTGCGCCGATCTGCGGCGCTTGCGGCGCCAACGGCTCATCGAGCGTGCGCCGCTATTCGCCGCGCGCGCCGGATGCGGACAAGGAGGCCGCGAAGCGCCAATAGAGCTCGCCTGCCACCGCGCTCGCCGCCAGCAACAAATCCTTTAGGCCTTGGCGAATGCCTTGCCGGAAAGGATTGGTGGGCGCAGCAGGACTCGAACCTGCGACCCGCTGATTAAGAGTCAGCTGCTCTACCAACTGAGCTATGCGCCCGCCGCGGCGGGAGGCTGGATATAGCAAAGGGCTTCCGCCTTGTCGATAGGCATCGCCCTCAGAGCCCGCTCTCGACGCCGCGGCGGCCGATGCGTACGTCGCGGTGGACGTAGACGCCGATCACCAGGCCGAAGGCGAAGAGGATCGAGAGCATGGCGGTGCCGCCGTAGGAGACCAGCGGGAGCGGCACGCCGACCACCGGAATGAGCCCCATCACCATGGCGATGTTGACGAAGACATAGAGGAAGAAGGTGACGGTGACGCCCATCGCGAGCAGGCGTCCGAACTGGCTGCGCGCGCGCAGCGCCACCGCGATCCCGTAGACGATGAGCAGCACATAGAGGCTGAGGAGCGCCAGGCCGCCGATGATGCCGAACTCCTCCGCCAGCATGGTGAAGATGAAGTCGGTCGCCTTCTCGGGGAGGAAGTTGAGGTGGCTCTGGGTGCCCTCGAGGAAGCCCTTGCCCAGGATGCCGCCGGAGCCGAGCGCGATCTTCGACTGGAGGATGTGGTAGCCGGTGCCGAGCGGGTCGCGCTCCGGATCGAGGAAGGTGAGGATGCGCGCCTTCTGGTAGCCGTGGAGGAAATGCCAGGCGAGCGGCACGGCACCGAGCCCCGCCACCAGCACGGCGGCGAATTTCCACAGGCGCACCCCGGCCAGGAAGAAGAGCACTCCCCCGCTCGCCAGCAGCATGATGGCGGTGCCGAGGTCGGGCTGCTTCAAGACCAGGAACACCGGGGCCGCCACCAGGAGGAGCGGGACGAAGACGACCGTGATGCGCCCGATCTGCTCGGGGCCGATACCGTGGAAGTAGCGTGCAAGTGCCAGCACGAGGGCCACCTTCATGATCTCGGAAGGTTGCAGCTGAACCACCTTGAGGTCGAGCCAGCGCTGCGCCCCCATGGCGTCGGCCCCCACCACGTCGACGGCGCCGAGGAGCACGAGCGCCACGAAATAGATGGGATAGGCAAGGCGCATCCAATGGCGAATGTCGACAAGTGCTGCACCGAGCATGAGGAGGAGTCCGACCCCGAAACGGATCATTTGGCGCGAGGCCCAGGGATCCCAGCTGCCGTTCGCCGCCGAATAAAGCATGGCGAAACCGATGCCGCAGAGGAGTGCCACCAGGAGCACCAGGCTCCAGTTCACCTGCCATAGCTTCTCGGCAAGCGACATGCGGACCTCGCCGCGGATGTGGCCGAAACTTGCCATCAGCTCGGCACCTCTCTCTTGCCGCGCCCGGCCAGGGGCTCGCTCGGCTTGCCGGAGAGCGGATCGCGCGTCTGCGCCTCGATGAGGAGGTCGCGGGCGATGGGGGCTGCTGCGATCGAGCCGCCGCTGCCTGCGTGCTCGATGACGATCGCGCAGGCATAGCGCGGCGCTGAAACGGGCGCGTAGGCGATGAAAAGCGCGTTGTCGCGCTCGCGCCAGGGCCGGTCCTCGGGCCCGCGCTTCTTGTGCTCGCGCTCGGCGGCGGTGATGCGGCGCACTTGCGAGGTGCCGGACTTGCCGCCCATCTCCATGCCGGGCTGCGCGATGCGGGCGCCGTGCGCGGTGCCGCCATCGTTGACCACCGCGTTCATGCCGCTCAAGAGGACCTGGAGCGAGGCGTCCGAAATGCCGAGCGAGGGCGGCGGCTCGCCCTCCGCCAGGCTCGCCTGGATGAGGCCGCCCTCGGGCGGCTTGCGCACGATGCGCGGAACCACGGCCTTGCCGCCGTTCACCACGCGCGAGAGCATGAGCACGAGCTGAAGCGGCGTGGTCAGCACGAAACCCTGTCCGATGCCGGTGACGAGCGTCTCGCCCTGCGTCCAGGACTGCCCGAGCGTCGCCTTCTTCCACGCGCGCGTCGGGATGAGGCCGGGCCGCTCGCCGGTGAGATCGATGCCCGTAGGCGCACCCATGCCGAGACGGCGCGCCATCTCGGCGATGCGATCAACCCCGGTGCGCCGCGCGGTCTCGTAGAAGTAGACGTCGCAGGAGTTCTTGATGCCGCCGTGCATGTCGAGCAGGCCGTGGCCCTGGGGCTTCCAACAATGGAAGCGCGTATCGCCGAGCTCGAGGTAGCCCGGACAGTTGACCTTGCTGTTCGGCGTAGCCGCACCCGACTCGAGTGCGGCCAGCGCCACCGCCACCTTGAAGGTCGAGCCCGGCGGATACTGTCCTCCGATCACCTTGTTGGTGAGCGGGGAGAGCGGGTCGCTGGTGAGCGCCTGCCAGCGCGCGGCCGAAAGACCCTCGTTGAACTCGTTGGGCTCGAAGCTCGGAGTCGAGGCCATGGCCAGCACCTCGCCCGAATGCGGGTCCATGAGCACGGCCGCGGCACTGCGCTCGTTCGCGATGCGCTGGGTGAGGAACTGCTGCAGGCCGAAGTCGATGCTGAGCGTCACGTCCTTGCCCGGCTCGCCCTCGTCACGCGCGAGCTCGCGGATGTCCCGGCCGCGCGCGTTCACCTCGACCTGCGTCGTGCCGGCCGAGCCGCGCAATGCCAAGTCGTAGACCTTCTCGGCACCCGCCTTGCCGATGCGGAAGTCCGGCAGCTCGAGCAGCGGATCGCCATCGAGCTCCTTGTCGGAGGCCACGGCCACGTATCCCACGATGTGGGCGAAGGACGGGCCGTAAGGATAATCGCGGATGCGGCCAACCTCGGTGCGCACGCCCGCGAGATCGGGCATGTTGACCTCGACGCGGGAGAACTCCTCCCAGCTGAGGTTCTCGCGCACCGTGATGGGGACGAAGGGGCGCTTGCGCTCGGCATCGCGGAACACGCGGCGCCGCTCGGGATCCGCCAACGGGACGACCTGGGCCAGGCGCTCGAGGGTGGCGCTCAAGTCGCCGGCGTCCTCCGGCACGATGACGACGCGGTAGTTCTGCCGATTGAGCGCCACGGGCCGCCCGAAGCGATCGAGGATACGTCCACGCGGCGGCGGCAGGAGGCGCAGATTGATGCGGTTGTCCTCGGCAAGCGTCTGATACCGTTCCGACTGCAGGACCTGGAGATAGTACATGCGGCCGACGAGGGCCGAGAGCAGCACCAGCTTGCCGCCCACGATGAAGGCGGCACGGCGGCCGAACTGTTTGCTCTGGAACTGGTCGAGCTGCATCGGGAGCTCAGTTGCGCCTGAGGAAGGCGCGCTGGCCGGCGGCAAAGAGCCAGGTCATCCACGGATAGAGTGCGAGCGTCAGCAGGCACTGGATGAAGGCCGTGTGCGCCGGAACGAGCCGGCCGGCGAGTGCGGAGGCGAAGAGCCAGTGGCCGAAGCTCGCGGCGGGGGCCACCACGAAGAAGCCGAACCACATGACCGCGAAGGGCTTGCCGAGGAACGGCCGGCGCTGGTTGCGCATGACGCCGTAGACGAGAAGGAGGACGAGCGTGTTGAGCCCGGTCGGCGACCCCGTCAGGATGTCCTCGAGCAGGCCGAGGACGAAGACCGCCGCCGCCGGCAGGAGATCCGGCCGATGGATCGCCCAGTAATAGACCGCCATCAGCGCGAAGGAGGGCACGACGAGGCCGTAGCCGGGAACCGGCAACGGCACCACGCTCAGGACGACAAGAAGTGCCGAGAGCGCAAAAGGAAACAGCCTGCGCGCCGCGCGGTCAAGCTGGAGTGCGAGCCCCGCTATCATGGCCGCGCCGCGCGTTTGCCGCGGACGGGGGCGGGCAGCGGATCGAGCGGGCCCAGGATGCCCTTGAGGCCGTAATCGATGATACGGACGTACTCGATCCGGCTCCAGTTGGCGAAGGGCTGCACGCGCATGCCGCCGTCGCCGACCGAGGCGATGGTGCCGATCGGCAGGCCCGGCGGGAACGCCCCGCCGTCGCCCGAGGTGACGATGCGCGTGCCGGGTGCCAGCGAAAGGTTGGGCGGAAGATAAAGGAGCCGCGGCAGGTCGGTATTGTCGCCCGCAAGGATGGCGTGGTCGCGCGTCGTCTCGACGACCACCGGAATGCGCGAATTGAGGTCGGTGATGAGGAGGGCGCGCGAGGAGATGTCGCCCACCTCGGCGATGCGCCCGATGAGGCCCTGGCCCACCACCACGGCCTGGCCCTTGGCCACACCGTCCCGCGTGCCGGCGTCGACGAGCAGGCTGCGCACGAAGGCCCCGCCCGAATCCGCGATCACGCGTCCCGTGATGCTGCGCTCCTCGCCGTGCGGCACGAAATTCAGGGTCTCTCTCAAGGCCTGGTTCTGGGCCGCGAGCTCGCGCGCCAGCTGCTCCCAGCGCTTGAGCTCGGCGTTGTCTTGCTGCAGGCGCTCGTTCTCGGAGCGCAAATGGACGAGCGCGCGCACCTCGTCGATCGCGTGCTCGACGGTTGCCATCGGCCGGGCGAGGCCCGCGAGAATGGGGGCGAAGGCGTCGGTCACCGCGACGCGGAGGCGCTCGATCAGGACGGCATCGGCCTTGCCGAGAATGATGAGGCCGACGGCACCCGCGATCAGCATGAGGAAGGCAAAGCGCTGCGCCGCCGCCTTGAGCGGCGCTGCGTAGCGCATGATCGAACCGCCACGCGGCTTCACGTCCCTCGCCCTTCGTTGAGCGCCCTGATCCGCCGAAGGGTCCCCTACGCCGGCAACCCGGCGCAACCGCCCTTCGCCCGCTGAAATATAACACTAATAAGGCGAGATGAGCACGTTCTTCAGCGTCTTCATCTCTTCGAGGCAGCGCCCGGCGCCGAGGGCCACGCAGGAGAGCGGATCGTCCGCGATCGAGACCGGCAGGCCGGTCGCGTGGCGCAGCACGTGGTCGAGGTTGCCGAGCAGCGCCCCGCCGCCGGTGAGCACGATGCCCTTGTCCACGATATCGGCGGCGAGCTCGGGGGCGGTGTGCTCGAGGGCCACCTTGACGGCCTCGATGATGGCGCTCACCGGCTCGGCCAGGCTCTCGGCGATCTGCCGCTCGCTGATGAGGATCTCCTTGGGCACGCCGTTCATGAGATCGCGGCCCTTGATCTGCATCAGGCTGCCGTCGCCTTCGTTCGGTCCGCAGGCGGAGCCGATCTCCTTCTTGATGCGTTCGGCGCTGCCCTCGCCCACCAGGAGGCTATGATTGCGCCGGATATAGGCGATGATGGCCTCGTCCATCTTGTCCCCGCCGACGCGCACCGAGCGGGAGTAGACGATGCCGCCGAGCGAGAGCACCGCCACCTCGGTCGTCCCCCCGCCGATGTCGACGACCATCGAGCCCGTGGGCTCGGTCACCGGCAGGCCCGCGCCGATCGCGGCCGCCATCGGCTCCTCGATGAGGTACGCGGCGCGCGCGCCCGCGGAGAGGCAGGCCTCCTCGACGGCGCGCTTCTCGACGCCTGTGACGCCGGAGGGCACGCACACGACAACGCGCGGATGCGCCCACCGGTTCTGGTGCACCTTCTGGATGAAGTGCCGCAGCATTTCCTCGGTCACGTCGAAGTCCGCGATCACCCCGTCCTTGAGCGGCCGGATCGCCTGGATCGTGCCCGGCGTGCGGCCGAGCATGCGCTTGGCCTCGATCCCGACGGCGTGGACTTCGCCGGTGCGGGAGTCGATCGCCACGACGCTCGGCTCGGACAGCACGATCCCGCGCCCGCGCACATACACGAGCGTGTTTGCCGTACCCAGATCGACCGCCATGTCGCGGCCGCCGAAGCCTGTCAGGTAGGTGAAGATGCTCATCGGTCAGGTGCAGTGCGTCCGTCGGCT
>DATEQI010000415.1:0-3324 GCA_035272805.1 Alphaproteobacteria bacterium
TGGTAATGGGTCGGTTTCACCTCATCCTTCGAGACGGCCGCTTCGCGGCCTCCTCAGGATGAGGTGAAACCCTAAACACCGAGTCCTCATCCTGAGGAGCGTCGCGCTTGCGACGCGTCTCGAAGGATGGGGACTTGGGCAACGTGACCCACTACCGCCGAGGCCGAGCGTCGCGCGCGGCCTGGTGCGGATTCGGACGTGGATTGGGTTGCGCCGGCGGCGCCGAGGCATTACGGATGGCGGCTTCGAGAGCGGCGCTGACACGGGTACGCGAAATGCTGAACACGCCGAGAGCAACGCGCGGCATGGTGGTGGCCCCCCATCACCTCGCCGCCCAGGCGGGCCTTGCCGTGCTGCGCGAGGGCGGCAACGCGATCGAGGCGATGGTCGCCGCCTCGGCGGTCGCCATGGCGGTCTACCCGCACATGACCGGCCTCGGCGGCGACGGCTTCATGCTGATCGCACCCGCGGGCACTCAGCCGATGGCACTCGAGGCCTACGGCCGCGCCGCCGCCGCCGTCGATCTCGCGTTCTACAAGAAGCGCGGTTTAGCGACCATTCCCGCGCGCGGACCCCTTGCCGCGATCACGGTCGCGGGCACGGTCTCGGGCTGGCAGACCGCACTTGAGGCGAGCACGCGCTTGGGCGGACGGCTGCCGCTCGCGCGCCTTTTGGAGGATGCCATCTTCTACGCGCGCGAGGGCTATGCCGTGACCGGCACGCAGGCCGAGCAGAGCGCCTTGAAGCTCGCGGAGCTCAAGGAAGTCCCGGGCTTCGCGCAAACCTTCCTCATGAACGGCGTGGCTCCCGTCGAGGGCAGCCGCTTCAAGAACCCGGCACTCGCGGAAAGCTTGGCACGCCTTGCCGCGGCCGGCCTCGAGGACTTCTACCGTGGTGCCCTCGCTGAAAGCATCGCGGCCGATCTCGCGCGCGCCGGCAGCCCGCTGACGCGCGAGGATCTCGCAGCCCAAAGCGCGCGGCGCTTAGCCCCTCTTACGCTCAAGCTCCGCAATGCCACGCTCTACAACCTGCCGCCGCCGAGCCAAGGCCTCGCCTCGCTCGTCATCCTCGGCATCTTCGAGCGCCTCGGGATCGCGGAGGCCGACGGCTTCGCGCATGTGCACGGCATCGTGGAAGCGACCAAGGCGGCCTTCCGCATCCGCGACCGGCACCTGACCGACCCGGACCATATGGCGGTGCGCGCCGAGGATTTCCTCGCCGAGCGCGCGCTCAAGGAGATGGCCGGCAGGATCGATCCCGAGCGCGCCGGCGCGTGGACGCTCAATCCGGCGCCGGGAGATACCGTGTGGATGGGGGCGGTCGATGGGGCCGGGCTTGCCGTCAGCTTCATCCACAGCATCTATTGGGAGTTCGGCTCGGGCGTCACACTCCGCGACACGGGCATCGTCTGGCAGAACCGCGGCATGGCCTTCTCGCTCACCCCCGGCTCCCTCCATCAGCTGCTGCCGCGCCGCCGGCCGTTCCATACCAACAATCCGGCACTGGCGCTCTTCAACGACGGGCGCGTCATGGCCTATGGCGCCATGGGAGGGGACGGCCAGCCGCAAAGCCAGGCGGCGGTCTTCACCCGCTATGGGCTTTTCGGCCGCCCGCTGCAGGAGGCGGTGACGGCGCCGCGCTGGGTGTTGGGCCGGACCTGGGGTCAAGGCCGCACGGGCCTGCGCCTCGAGGGTCGCTTCGAGGCGGCGACCGTGGCGGCACTCGAGCGCGCGGGGCACGATGTCGAGCTCGTGGCCCCCTTTTCCTCGGTGATGGGCCATGCGGGAGCGCTGGTGCGCCATGCGGACGGCATGATCGAGGCGGCCGCGGACCCGCGTTCGGACGGCGCCGCCGCGGGCTTCTGAGTGCGGCCATCTCCTCCGGGAGAGCGCCTCTCAGCGCACGTAGAGATGAACTTCGCTGGTTTCCGCCGCGTTGCTGGTGATGGCCGAGAGCTTCACGCGGCTCGCCGGCAGCCCCATGTTGGTGAGCGAGCGCATCACCGCGTCCGCGTTCCTCTTCGAGGTATTCATCGCGAGCGCGGTCTTGGCGGGGCCGCCTCTCGACGGAGCCACGGCCACGAGGTCGAAATCGGCGTTGGGCTTGCGCTGAAGCGCCTCGCTCACGGCGGTATAGAGGGCCGACTCATAATCCACATTTTCGCGGTCGAAGCGGATCACGACGAGCGGCCGGCGATTGGCGAGGCTGGCAGCACTTGCGCCCCGCGGTGCGGGTGCGCGCGAGGCGAGCGGTGCCGCGGTGTAATAGGCCCGGTTGGCCAGGCTGGCGCCGAACAGCTCGCCGTTCTTGATCGCGACCGACAGCGTCGTGAGGTTGTTGCGCTCGCGCCCGAGATAGAGGTTCTGCCGGCTCGTGTCCTCGGAGAGCTCGTTGAGCAGCCGGTCGATGGTGACGACGGTCTTGTTGGTCTCGTCCTCGAGGATCGCGAGCTGGCGATGATCCTCGTCGACCGCCCCCGAGATGCCGTAGGTGGCGCGCGTCGATTCGAGAAGAAAGGCGGCGAGCGAGGAGTCGCTCGACACCTCGGTCGAGAGCGAGTTCATGGCGGCAACGTCGCCGTCGATCTTCTCGAGGATCGACTGCGCCTGGTTCCACTGGTTTACGAGAACGGGATTGCCGGGCGTGGTTCCGACTTGCAGCTTGGCGTTGATGGCGCCGATGAGCTGCTGGTACTGCTGCGCGTTGCCCACGGTCTGCGCGCGCAGCGTCTGAAGCCGGCTGTTGTGGTCGCCGATTGCGCCCTCCAGCTTGACGAGCTCGCCGCGCATGGAGTCCACCTTCTGGCCGACCGCGGTGCCGGTCGGTTGTCCCGGCTCGACCGGCACGGGGCTGAAGTTGGTGGTGTTGAGCTGCGGCGGCGGCGCCGGCTGAGTGGCGACAGGCGTAGTCGGCACCGGCTGCGCGGCCGCGGACTGCGCACTTGCCTGCTGCGCCTTGGCTTTGCCCGACGGTTCCTCCCCGGTCAACGTCGGCAGCAGGTTTTCGCTCGCGAACGAGCAGCCGCCGAGGAGGAGTACCACGCCCACCAGGGCGGTTTTCCACTGGGCCATTACTTACCTTGGGTTTTTGACGGGCACGCCTTCCTGTCCTTCGGCCTCGTATTATGGCGCGTAACATGCCAGCAAAGACAAGCCATTGCAACGCCCTTGTCTTGCCGCGCCGGCTGCTGCGGCGCTGCCGTGCCGGGCCTTCGGCGCGTCCTTCTCCGCCATTCTTTGCCTTGCCTTCCACCCCTGATTTGAGTAGCGTCCCAGCCCTTCCATGATCCGGTGCCGCGTCCTCGCGGTTGCGCTGCCGGAGGCA
>DATEQI010000416.1:0-7035 GCA_035272805.1 Alphaproteobacteria bacterium
AAGATAAGTGAGGACGACGGCATGGGCGCTCGGATCGGTCCCCGGCAGGCTGGCGCAGCCGAACATCAACGCCACGTCGTACTTCCACACGTAATCGGCAATGCCTTTCCAGAGAAGCTGCATGGTGCCGCGCGTGCGGTAGTTGGCGTCGACGCAGGAGCGCCCGAGCTCGAGGATCTCGCCTGGGTAGTCCTTGAGCTGGCCGATGTCGTACTCGCTCTCGCTGTAGAAGCCGCCCGCCGCCGCCGCCGCCCCGCGGCGGATGAGGCGGTAGGTCCCCACCACGCGCTCGCGCACGTCGTGCTTCTCGTTGTCGACAACGAGCAGGTGGTCGCACACCTCGTCGAAACGGTCGAAGTCGCGCCCGCGCGCGGCGACTTCGGGGCTCGGCTTGGCCGACATCTCCTCGTAGAACACGCGGTAGCGCAACGCCATCGCCGCCTCGATTTCCT
The DNA here is from genome assembly GCA_035272805.1 of Alphaproteobacteria bacterium. Lineage (GTDB taxonomy): Bacteria > Pseudomonadota > Alphaproteobacteria > JACZXZ01 > JACZXZ01 > DASPPM01. The sequence continues at coordinate 453 of DATEQI010000416.1, forward strand.
CCTCGTCCTCGGCGAGGCGGACTTCGAGGTTGCTGACCCGCGTCACCTCGTCGGGCGAGGTCTTAAGCTTCCTGAGCGGCGTGACCTTGCTCACTCGTGCGACCCCCCGCTCGGCGGCCCGCTGCTGCCGCCCAAGAATGAAACGAGCAGCTCGATCATTTCCGCGGCTTCGCTTGCGGAGCCAGCGGGATGCCGTAGAGCTCGAGCCGATGGTCCACCAACTCGAAGCCAAGCTCCGCGGCGACCTCGCGCTGGAGCTGCTCGATCCTCTCATTGGAGAACTCGATGACGCGGCCCGACTGGATGTCGATCAAATGATCATGATGGGATTCGGGGATTTCCTCGTAGCGCGCGCGGCCGTCGCCGAAGTCGTGACGCTCGAGAATGTTCGCTTCCTCGAAGAGGCGGACGGTGCGGTAGACCGTCGAGATGCTGATATGCGGATCGATCTCAGTCGCGCGCCGATAGACTTGCTCGACGTCCGGATGGTCGTGAGCGTCCGACAGCACGCGCGCGATCACCCGACGCTGGTCGGTCATCTTCAAGCCCTTGTCGTGGCAAAGCTTCTCTAAGCGCGACGGCATGACTCCATCCGCTTGCGCCAAACCCCGCTCGAGAGTATAGCCGAAAAGCCTCAAGCCGCCTATCGCGTTCGCCGGCCGCTTGGCAAGCAAGCGCTTGCAATCAATCGTCCTCGCTTATGTCAAATCCTCGGGCCCCGGCAGATCGCATGGTGCGCCAGCGGTACTTCGCGCCGTCGGCCCTTCGTGCGCGAGGCATCTCGCGCGGCCGGCCGATCATATCGTCATCTCGATCGATTGCTCCGGCATGCGCCCGGCTTCGCCGTGTTGCCAACTCACCCTTGCCGGCCACCCTTGCGCGCGCGCGTCCCGAGTCCGATTTCCTTGGCCAGCCGGCTGCGCTGCTTGGCATAGTTCGGCGCCACCATCGGGTAGTTGGATCCGAGGCCCCAGCGTTCGCGATACTGCTCCGGCGTCAGGTTGTACGCCGTCTTGAGGTGCCGCTTCAGCATCTTCAGCTTCTTGCCGTCCTCGAGACAGACGAGGTGGTCGGGAGTCACCGACTTCTTGATCGGCACCGCCGGCGGCGGCCGCTCGGCTGGTGCCGCGGCCGGCCTTTCGAGATCGAAAAGGCTGGCATGCACCGACTTGATCAGGTTCGGCAATTCTGCGACCGGCACCGTGTTCTTCGACACGTGTGCGGCGACGATTGTCGCCGTGAAGGACAGAATTTCGCCAGGGCTTCTTTGCTCGGCCATTGTATTGCCTCCTCCTGTTCCGCGCGCTGTAGTTATAAATACTTCTGTCTTGCAGGACAACCTCTTTGGTGTAACCAAAAAGTCTTCTTTTATCAAACGGTTGCACGCGGCAGCGCGCGACGCATGACGAGTGCATCGCGATAGGCGCCGCTCTCGTGCCGGTAGTAGGCCGCGCGCCGGCCGACGACGGCGAAACCTTGGCGCTCGTAAAGTTCGCGTGCCGCATTATTGTCGGCCGCCACTTCGAGAAAGACCGCGTCGGCACCCCGTGCGGCCGCCTCTCTAAGGGCGCTGCCGAGAAGAGCCGTGGCCACCCCGCGTCTGCGCTCCGCGGGTAGGACGGCGAGCGTCAAGATCTCGCACTCGCCGCCGCCGGCGCGACAGAAGATGAAACCGAGCGGCTCCGGGAGGGCCTCAAGCGAGCGCCTGCGTTCGGCGAGGAGCGCGAAGGCGCCCGGCGTTATGAGGAGCTCGCCCAATGCCACAGCCGACCAGGGATCGTCGAAGGCCGCTTCATGAAGGGCTGCAAGTGCGTCCAGGTGGGCGAAGCCGGCGGACTTCACCGAGAGCGTCATCGCACCCCCGCCGCGGGAATCTTGACCGAGGGCGGACGCAGATAGAAGGGAGCCGGCGGCTCGGCGCATGCCTCCGGCGCTCGAGCGGCGGCAATTCTCGCCACGACGGCGGCGTCGATGAAGGCGGCACTTGCGGCCTCGCGCACGTCGCAGCCCCGCGCGCGCAACGCGGCGATGACGCGCGCGGCGCCATCGCCGGCGAGCAGCAGGGGACGCGCCCCATGGCGTTCCGCGATCGCGTCGGCTGCCAAGACCATGCCCTCGCTTTCGGCCGCGAGGTTCTCGTCGAAGGCTTGCACGAAGAGCTCGTCGCGCTTGCTGTCGATGACGGCGAGAAGGCTCCGGCCGGCGCGCTCCTCCGCGGCCGTCGCATGGGCGAGGGCTGCGAAGCTGGTGACGCCGAGCATCGGGCGCGCGGCGGCAAGTGCCAGGCCGCGCAGTGCCGCGAGGCCGATGCGCACGCCCGTGAAGCCGCCCGGCCCCGTGGTCGCGGCAAAGAGATCGATGCTAGCGAGTGCGGTGCCCGCCTCGCTCGCGACTTCGAGCACCATGGGCAGGAGACGCTCGGCATGTCCGCGCGCGCGCGGCTCCCAGCGTTGCGCCCGCACGGCACCCTCTGCCCACAAGGCGGCCGAGCAGGCGGCGCCCGAGCTATCGAGCGCGAGGATCCTCATTGCGTTGCCGCCGTGCTAGAGAGGAAGGGAGAGCGCCGTCCACGCGATCCGCACGAGAGGCTCTTCCGATGATTCTGCTGCCGATCACAGAAGAGAGCCATGCCGTGAGGTTGGCGCTCGCCTATGCCAGCGCCGGCAACTTCACCGGCCGGCCGATCTACCGGCGCGCCGCCTGCTACCTGCATCCCGATGCCGCAACCGCGCTCGCGCGCGCGATCGAGCAGGCGGCGGGCCTTGGGCTCGCGCTCAAGATCTTCGATGCCTACCGGCCGACCGAGGCCCAGTGGCTGATGTGGCGCCACATGCCCGACCCGGAATTTCTCGCCGACCCGCGGCGCGGCTCGCCCCACTCGCGCGGCGTCGCTCTCGACCTCACGCTCGTCGACGGCGCCGGCGGCGAGCTCGAGATGGGGACGGCCTTCGATGCCTTCACGCCGCGCTCGCACCACGGCAGTCTCGAAGTCTCGCGCACGGCGCAGCGGAACCGCCATCTGCTCCTCGGCATCATGAGTGCCGCAGGCTGGGACTTCTACAGGAACGAATGGTGGCATTACCAGCTTTTCGACGCGCGCCGCTATCCGCTCATCTCCGATCGCGCGTTGCCCCAGCCGATGATGTGAGAGGCGGCACGGAGAGCGCGAATGCGCTCCTAGACCCGACCCTGAAATTCACCACATCAGGAAAACACTCGTCATTGCGAGGCGCCCGAAGGGTGCCGAAGCAATCCAGAAAGGGTTCCGCACCAAGCGCCCTAGATTGCTTCGCTGCGCTCGCAATGACGACTATTCCCGGGTGCAAAAGCGGCGGTAGGATCAGACGGCTCTGACTTCGACGACCTCGGGGAGATAATGCCGCAGCATGTTCTCGATCCCTGCCTTCAAGGTCGCCGTCGAGCTCGGGCATCCCGAGCACGAGCCTTGCATGTGCAGATAGACGATGCCGCGCTCGAAGCCGTGAAAAATGATGTCGCCGCCATCCTGCGCCACCGCCGGGCGCACCCGCGTGTCGAGCAGCTCCTTGATCTGGGCGACGAGCTCGCTGTCCTCCGCCCCTGCTGCGGGGCCTTGCGCGGGGTCCGACGGGAGGATGATCGGACGGCCCGAGGTGAAATGCTCCATGATCGCGCCGAGGATGGCCGGCTTGAGGAGCTGCCACTCCTGCTCGGCACCCTTGGTCACGGTGACGAAATCGGAGCCGAAGAACACCCCGGATATGCCGTCGATTTGAAACAATCGTTCCGCTAACGGCGAGCGGCTCGCCGTCTCAGGAGTCGGGAAATCCGCCGTGCCCGAGGCCATCACTTCGCGGCCGGGCAGGAACTTGAGCGTAGCGGGGTTGGGCGTCTGTTCTGTTTGAATGAACATTCCGGTTCTCGTGCAACGATTATCACCACGGGAGGATCCCCGGGCGCCCCTAAGATGGGCCGGCCGCCGTGGAAGATCAAGTTTGCCATGCTATATGAGGGGCGAGGAGGTCTGCGATGAACGACTTAGCGACGGAGCCCTCTGCGCCCGGCATGCTGGGCCGCCTGGCGCTGCCGGAGCCGATCCAGTGGCTCTTGGGCGAAGGCCGAAGGATCGACGACGGCGGCGTTTTCTTCGGCGAGCTGTGCCAGCGCCTGGTCGCCGCCGGGCTGCCGCTCTGGCGCGCCAATCTGAGCGTGCGCGTGCTGCACCCGCAACTCAACGCCGTGTATTATCGCTGGTGGCGCGGTGGCGAGGTCGAGCGCCTCGAGAGCGAACACGGCTCCGAGCACAGCGACGCCTATCTCAGCAGCCCCATCCGCGTCATCTACGAGGGTGCCGCCGGGCTCAGGCGCCGCCTCGACCGGCCCGACCCGCACCTCGACTTCCCCATTCTCGCGGAGCTGAAGGCGGCCGGCGCCACCGATTATGTCGCGATGGCGCTGCCGGACAGCGCGGACCGCCCGGCGGCGGTCAGCTGGACCTCCGATCGCGCCGGCGGCTTCGCGACCGACGATCTCACGCTGCTTAACGACATGCTGCCGATCTTGAGCCTCGTGGTCGAGGTGCACAAGCTGCGGCGCATCGGCGCGAGCCTGCTCGACGTCTATCTCGGCGCTGAGACGGGCCGGCGCGTGCTCGAGGGTGCCGTCCAGCGCGGCCAGCTCGAGACCATTCACGCCGTCTTATGGTATTGCGATCTGCGCGGCTTCACCCATCTCTCGGACACGCTCCCCCACGACGAGCTCATCACGCTCCTCAACGAGTATTTCGAGGCCGTGGGCGAGCCGGTGATCGCGCGCGGCGGCGAGATCCTGAAATTCATCGGCGACGCCATGCTCGCCATCTTTCCCCTCGATCTCGAGCTCGACCGCTCGGCGACCCAGCCGGCCCTCGCCGCCGCGGGCGACGCGCTTGCCAATGTGCGGGAGCTCAACGCGCGGCGCGCGGCGAACGGTCAGCGCAGCATCAAGCTCGGCATCGCCCTTCACATCGGCGACGTGGGCTACGGCAATATCGGCGCCCCCACCCGCCTCGACTTCACCGTGATCGGCTCGGCCGTGAACAAGGTCGTGCGCATCGAGGCCCTCTCGAAAGCCCTCGACCGCCCCCTCCTCCTCTCCGCCGACTTCGCGCGCCGCTACGGCCAACCGCTCCTCTCGCTCGGCTTCCACGCGCTCCGCGGCATCTCCGAGCCGGAGGAGGTCTTCTGCTGCCCGGTCACGGAGGCGAACGCCTAGCCCGAGCCCGCCCGCCCGCTCTGAGCGGCGGCGGCACTCGCCCGGATGCGGCGGCCCGCGCAAGCCGCGCGCGGGCGGAAACGATAGGCGGGCCGCCGTCCGGGACACCGGCCGCGCCCCAACCGCCCGAAGTCCCGAAAAGGCTCTATTGACTGCCTGGGCCTCGACAATCATAACTTGACGTGTTATGTTATCATATGAAGGAGGACGAACTAGAGCCGCTGCTTGCATTGGACGGCGCTGATTTCGAGATGGCCCCTGGGGTCGTTGTCGGGTTCACCGTCCGGCGCACCGAGCCAACGGCGGAGCGCCCGCACGGGATCAGCTATGCCCTCATATTGCGTCCGAAGCGCGGCGGCGCGCCTTGGGTGCGGTTTGATAATGCGCACGCCGTTCAAACGCCGGGTCGAGGCTACAGGCGGAAGCGCGCAGCCTATGACCACTGGCACCGCACGGCGAAGGACAAGGGCCGCCCTTACAAATTCACGACGGCCATGCAGCTACTTGAAGATTTCTGGCAGGAGGTAAAAAGGACGCTCGATGAAAAAGAAATCCCCAATGACCTATAAGGTCGGCTCGCTCCACGAGTTCGCCGAGTGGACCAAGCGCGTCGTGCGCGATCCCGCCGCTGCCGGCGAGATACCGAAAAAGTGGTTCGATAGCGAAGCAACAGCGCAGCGCGCCGCGAGCGAGCAAGTGTCGGCCGAGGCGATGGTCAAACTGCTGTCTACCGGTAATCTCGCTGTCCTCGACGCGATCCGGCGTCACAAGCCCGCGTCCGTGCGCGAACTCGCGGCCCTCACGGGCCGGAAGGAGGCCAGCCTTTCGCGCACGCTCAAGCGCTTCGAGGAACTCGGCATCATCGCCTTTCAGGACGGCCCCCGCCGCACGCGCATCCCGGCGCTCATTGCCCGGCGCGTGCATCTCGAAATCGACCTCACCGGCCACCCTAGCGCGGTTGCCGTGGACGGCCCTCGCTGACCGGGGTGAGCCGACGCGGGAAGCCACTAGGTCCAATCGACATTCAGTTCGTCGTCATTCCGGAAGCTTAGGCGAGCCCCGGAAAAGCTCGCTTTTTCGGGTTGCGAGCCTTGCTATCCGGAATCCATGGTGACGCCAGCGCGAACCTGCCCATGGATTCCGGATCGACCAAATCCTTGTTGCACAAGGATTTGCTCGTCCGGAATGACGAACCGCAAAAAGCCGCGTGCGCGCACGCGCTGCTCACGCGAGCAGATCGATCTGCTCGTCGGTCAAGTTGCCCGGCACGATGGTGAGCGGCACGCGCAGCTTGGCGATCTGCTTCACGCTCAAGGCCGAGACGAGCGGGCCCGGACCCTTGGGTCCGGGG
>DATEQI010000417.1:0-21548 GCA_035272805.1 Alphaproteobacteria bacterium
ACGCCCGCACCATCCCTCTGGCAAACCCACTGCAAACGATATGCCGCTTATCCGCATCCAGAATCCGACACGCCTCGAATGACCAGGGATTGGCTGGAATGGTGTACCAATTCGCCTTTACGGACAAGCCGGTTTGCCGACAGTGGGTTGGCGCAGCCGAGCTGCCCAGCGGACCCCTCGCCCGCGCCGTGGACGGCCCGGCACTCTCCGATGAGATTCCTGCCGCCGCATGCACGGCCTAGGGCAATCGCACGACCGGCATGACGGCCCCTAAGCCGAAGGTCCCCGCAGCCGATTAATCTGCAACCCCATCCTTGGCCCTAGGGCCTTTCCGCTTGGGCACCTCAGCCCATTCATGCACGCGCTCTCCAAGATCCCTGAAATTCTGGTGCATCTGCTCCAGGGCAAATCCGAGGGCGAAGAAGCGTTCCGCCGCATCGGCGGGCAAAGTTCGCGTGAAACCCTCGCCGCGGAGTGCGGCGGTCTCGGCAGCGTAGGCATTCAGTGCCGATTCCACTTGCTCGAGCGAGGGCGGCTCCCGACGCGCCAGAAGTGCCGCACCGCTCGCACGCAAGTAATCAGTTGCCGCCGTTTCAACTTGCGCCAGTGGTGATCGAAGTCGCTTGAGAAAGGCCTCGGGCAGCGGCACCAGGGTTACGCGTCCAATCATCACGAGGTCGTGGCGCAACCTGAGCAGCGTGCGCAACAGCGGTCCGGTGGCAGGCTCCGCCGCGAGACGTGCCGCGCGCTCGCGTTCGGCCTCGGCGCCGATCGTGTTCAATTGTGCCAGGGCTTGACCGATGTGATCCTGGATACGGTGGAGCGAGGCCATGTCCAGACCTTGGCTCAGGCCCGCAAGCAGCTCGCCAAAAGCGCCCGCCATCTGATCGAGCGTCCGGGCCGCCGCCGCGATTGCCAAGCGGTGGGCGTTGGAGGGCAGGATGAGAAACGAGACTACGAAACCGACGATGCCGCCGAGCGCAACCTCAAGCACCCGATCAACTGCTGAAACGACCGGGCTCGCATGCGTAATTGCGGGAAGCAAAATCACGATCACGGCGGTGATGGGTGCCACTCTGAGGCTGGGGTTTATGGCCGCGATCAGGGCAAGCGGGGCCACCGCGATGGCGAGCACCAGAAGCAGCGCGCTTTCATTCGCAGGTGGAACCAGCACGGCGACCACGGCGCCGTAAACGGCCCCTCCAAGCGTGCCGGCAAGATAATCGATGGTTACCTTGAGCGACCCGCCGACGCTCAGCTGCGTCACGATGATGGCCGTCAATACCGCCCATAGCGGCAAGGGAAGGTTCAAGAATTGCGCGAGGGCAAGGGACAAGACGGCGGCGACCGTCACCCTGAATGCCAGTCCCAACTGCATCCGGCGATGACGGAGCCATGTCCAGAATCTTGTGAGCATATGCGTCAGCACTTGCTCAATGGGTTCGCCTGGCCAAACGCTTCAAGGCGGGCAATTTCGCGCGCTCGCCTCTACGCCCGCGCGTGCCTCTCACCCGAGTGCTGCGAAATCGTCGAGCAGAGCCGCGATCCGCCCCACATCCCACTGCGTCATGATGAGCTCGGCGCGCCGCGTCGCCTCGCGCTGGTCGAGGTTGCGGATGCGCTGCTTGATGCGCGGCAAGGCCGCGGTCGGCATCGAGAGCTCGCGGATGCCAAGCCCGAGCAAGAGCGGGGTATAGCGCGGATCGCCCGCCATCTCGCCGCAGAGGCACAAGGGGATGCGCGCGCGCAAGGCCGCCCCCGTGGCGAACTGGATGAGGCGCAGCACGGCGGGGTGGAGCGGATTGTAGAGATAAGCCACCTGCTCGTCGCTGCGGTCGATGGCGAGGGTGTACATGGTGAGGTCGTTGGTGCCGATCGAGAAGAAGTCCGATTCCATGGCGAGCGCGTCGGCGGCAAGGGCCGCCCCCGGCACCTCGATCATGACCCCGAGCTTGGGCAGCTGGGGCGCCATCTTGACACTCTGGCGCCTGAGCCGCGCGTAGAGCTTCTTCAAGAGCTCCTTGACCTGCCTCACCTCGCCCACCGAGGCGATCATGGGGAGCAGGATGCGCACCTCGCCATGCGCGCTCGCGCGCAGCATGGCCGAGAGCTGGGCCTCGAGCAGTTCCTGGCGCTTGAGCGAGAGGCGGATCGCCCGCAGGCCGAGGGCGGGATTGACCGCGGGGCCGATGTGGCCGCCGAGGGAATAGGCGAGCTTGTCGCCGCCCACGTCGAGGGTGCGGATGGTGACCGGACGTCCCGCCATGCCCTCGACGAAGGTGCGCAGCGCCAGATATTGCTCCTCCTCGCCGGGCAGGTCGTCGCGATTCATGAAGAGGAACTCGGTGCGCAGGAGCCCGATGCCCTCGGCCCCCACCGCGCGCGCGTGCTCGAGCTCGCGCGGCAGCTCGACGTTCGCCTGGAGCGTGATCTCGACCCCGTCGCGCGTCACCGCCGCCACCTTGGCGAGGCGCGCAAGGTGGCGCTCCTCGCGCTGGAAGGCGCGCCGCCGCTCCTCGTACTCGGCGAGCGTGGTCGGCGAGGGATTGACGACGACGCGCCCGCGCGTGCCGTCGATGACCACCACCGTTCCCTGTGCCGTGCCGCTCAAGAGGCCGCCCACCCCGAGCACGGCGGGGAGCCCGAGCGAGCGCGCCATGATCGCCGTGTGGCCCTCGGCCCCGCCGAGCACGGTCGCGAAGCCGCCGATGCGGTCGGGATCGAGAAGAGCCGTGTCGGCCGGCGTCAGCTCCTCCGCGATCACCACGCTGCCGTGAGGCAGGGAGGAGAAGGCGTGATACGGCCGCAGAAGGAGGTTGCGAACGAGCCGCGTCCCCACCTCGCGGACGTCGTCGGCGCGGCTTGCCAGGTAATCGTCGCCCATCTGGGCGAAGCCCTTGGTGATCTCGAGGGTTTCCGCCTGCACCGCGGCCTCGGCGTTGATGCGCTCCGCGCTGATGCGCCGCTCGGCGCCGCGCAGGAGACGCGAGCCCGTCAGCATGCGCAGATGCGCGTCGAGCAGGATGCCGAGCTCCTCGCCGGCCGCACCGCTCAGGCCCGCCGCCTTCACCTTGAGCTTGTGGAGCTGCTTGCGGGAGCGCTCCGTCGCCTCCTTGAGGCGCTGGCGCTCGGCCTCGATGCCGCCCTCCTTGAGGTGGTACTCGGGTACCTCGAGCGCACCCGCCTCGCGCACATGGGCCGGGCCGATCGCGACACCTGGAGACACGCCAAGGCCCTGGAATACCCGCTCGGCCGCGAGCGGGGGCGGTGGGGGGGCGGCAGCCCGCCCGCGTCCCTCGCCCTTGCGCCCGGCCGCTTTGCCGCTCTTGGCCGTCATTCTTCGCCGAACCTTCCCTCCACGAGGGCTTCGAGTGCATCGAGTGCCGCCCGCGCCTCGGGTCCCACCGCCCTCACCTCGATTGCCGTTCCCGGTCCCGCCGCCAGCATCATGAGCCCCATGATGCTGAGGCCGGACACCGCCATGTCCTTTTTCACGACCGTGATTTCCGCATCGAAGCCTTCGGCGCACTTGACGAAGCGCGCCGCCGCGCGCGCGTGGAGCCCGCGTTGATTCTTGATCAGGAGCGTGCGGCTCTCGCTCGCCTCCGTCTTGGCGACCGCGTCATGACCGGCACTCCTTTCGTTCATCGCTTGTCCTTCTCCTCGGCGAGGAGGGCTGAGGCGACGTTGATGTACTTGCGGCCGGCCTCCTGGGCGGCCGCCACCGCCTGAGGCAGCTTCTCGGTCGTGCGCACGCTCGCGAGCTTGATGAGCATGGGGAGGTTCACCCCGGCGATGACCTCGACCTTGGCATTGTCCATGATCGAGATCGCCAGGTTGGAGGGGGTTCCGCCGAACATGTCGGTGAGCAGCACGACCCCGCTCCCGTCCTCGACCTGGGCGACCGCGCGCAGGATGTCCTCGCGTCTTTTTTCCATGTCGTCGTCGGCCCCGATGCACACCGCTGCGATGCGTTTTTGCGGGCCGACCACGTGCTCGAGCGCGGAGATGAACTCCTGCGCAAGGTTGCAGTGGGTCACAAGCACCATGCCGATCATTTCGAATCCTTCTCTTTGCCCCCCAGCTTCGCCCCGTGCCGCGACGCGGATGCCGGATTTGCCCTTGCCGCTCCCGGCATCCCAACGCTCATCATTAGGCGTCCTGCGGCCGGTCGATGTCCCGATGGATGAGCGTGGCACGCCGGCCGAGCCCGGCGAGCCACGCGGCGAGCCGCTCGGCGACCACGACCGAGCGATGCCGGCCGCCGGTGCAGCCGACCGCGATGGTGAGATAGCTCTTGCCCTCGCGCTCATAGCGCGGCAAGAGCGGCGCGAGCCATGCCTCGAGGCCTGCGAGGAAGGAGGCGAAGGCCGGGTCGCTTGCGACGTAGTCGGCCACGCGCGACGCCAAGCCGGTGAGCGGCTTGAGCTCGGGCACGTAATGGGGATTGTCGAGGAAACGCGTGTCGATGACGAGGTCCGCCTCGCGCGGCAAGCCGCTGCGATAGGCGAAGGAGACGACCGTGACGGCGAGCCCGGCGCCGCGCTCGAGCGCGAAATAGCCGCTGAGTGCCTGCTTGAGATCGCCGAGCTTCATGACGGTGGTGTCCAACACCACGTCCGCGCGCTCCCTCAAGCGCGCGACCATCTCGCGCTCGCGCCTGATGCCGTCGGAGACCGGGCGGTCGTCGGCGAGCGGATGGCGCCGGCGCGTCTCGGTGAAGCGGCGCTGCAGCACCTCGTCGTCGCAGTCGACGAAGAGAACGCTCGCCGCGACGCCGCTCAAGGCCGTGAGCCTGTCGACCTCGCGCAGAAGCGGGTCGACGGCGAAGTCGCGCGTCCGGATGTCGACGCCGATGGCAAGCGGGCGGGCGGGACGGTCGCCCGGACGCACCAGGCTGGCAAGCAGCGAAAGCGGCAGGTTGTCGACCGCCTCGTAACCCAGGTCCTCGAGCACCTTGAGCGCCGTCGAGCGCCCGGCACCCGAGAGCCCGGTCACCAGCACGACCCTCGTCTCGGCCCGCCGCCCGAGCGCCGAGCCTTGGGCACGGCGGGAATGTCTCGCCGCCAGCGGAGATGCCGCTTTGCTCATGGAGCGGCCGTTTCGCCCCGGCCCAGGCTGCGCACGGCCAAGCGCACTTTGGCGGCTGCCGACGCCTCGCTCGCGACCAGCCGAATGAGCGGGATGTTGATGCCGAGAAAGCTCGAGAAGCGGGGCTCGGGGAGGCGCTCGACATCTTCCAGCTCGACGAGCTCGACGACGAGCTCGAGCGGGGCGGCGGCGACGGCCGCGACCGAGATGATGCCGACGCCGCGGACCTCGAGGCGCCCGGCGATGGGCTCGGGCGCCGATGCGGTGAGCACACCCGCCTGCTCGTTGAGGTCCACCCGGTCGTCCGCCACCAGTCGTGCGCCCCTGTCGATGAGCCGCAACGCCAGGTCGGACTTGCCCCGCCCGGAAGCGCCGCGCAGCAGCACCCCTCGTCCATCAATCTCGACGCAGGAGCCGTGGACTTGGATCATGAACCCCCATTCCCGCGCGCGGTCCGGACAACGGCCGGCGGTCGGCCGCTCTGGTAGCTGCTTGCAGCGTTTCGCAAGACCTCTCGCGAGGCCTGCGAAGAGGCCCAACACTTTGATTTTGTGCCGATTTCCCGGCTCGTGAGACTCCCCAAAGGTGGCTCACGAGCCGCCAAATCGGTACCCGGCCCGGGCCGGGAGGGTGGCGTCGGCCGCGCGCGCTGTCAATGCCGTGGTGCCGACCCTCGCTTGCGCTCGCGCGGCAGCGTCACGATGAAGCGGGCGCCGTTGACGCGGCCTGAGCGGTCGTGCCGGTTCTCGGCGCGGATGGTGCCGCCGTGGGCCTCGACGATCTGCTTTGAAATCGAGAGCCCGAGGCCGGAATGCGTGCCGAAGGTCTCTCCCGGCGGCCGTTCCGAATAGAAGCGCTCGAAAATGGCCTCGAGCTTGCCCTCCGGCAAGCCCGGCCCCTCGTCCTCGACGACGGCCTCGACCATGTCGCCCGTGGCGCGGAGTACTAAGCCGACGACGCCGCCCGGCGGGCTGAACGAGAGGGCATTCTCGATCAGATTGCGGAACACCTGCGCCAGCCTGCCTTCGACTCCAAGCACGGCAAGGCGCTCACCCGCAAGGGGAGCGAGGCGCACGCGCGCGCCGCCCGGCGCAGGGGCCGCGTAGTAGACCTCGACGAGGGTGGCGAGCAGCCCGCCGAGGTCGACCGGCTCCGCCCTGGCGTGGGAAAGCTCCGCATCGAGGCGCGAGGCGTCCGAGATGTCGGAGATCAGGCGATCGAGCCGCCGCACGTCCTCGACGATGATGGCCATGAGCCGGCGCTGCTGCTCGGGCTCCTTCACGCGCGCCGCGGTCTCGACGGCGCTGCGCAGCGAGGAGAGCGGGTTCTTGATCTCGTGCGCCACATCGGCGGCGAAGCGCGCGGTCGCGTCCATGCGCTGGGAGAGAAGCTCGGTCATGCGCCTGAGCGCCTGCGAGAGGTCGCCGATCTCGTCGCCGCGCGCCGCCAAATCGGGAAGCTCGCCCGCGTCTCCCTCGCCGGGGCCGATGCGCTCGGCCGCCTGCGCCAGGCGCCGGATCGGGCGCACGATGGTGCTGCCGAGGTAGACGGAGAACAAGGTCGTCAAGAGGAGGGCTATGGCAAAGGCCTTGAGGATGTCGAGGCGCACCGCGCGCATGGCGGCGTCGATCTCGACGCTGCCTTGCGAGACCATGAGGGCGCCGACCACGCGCTTGTAGCGTTGCACGGGCACCGCGACCGCGAGCAGCATGCCGCCCTCGCCGTTGTCATAGACCGCGTGCGCGTCGGCACCCGTGAGCGCCTCGGTCACCTCCTCATAATCGCCTGCGTGCTCGACCGGGAGCTCACGGTAAGGAGGCAGCGCGCCGAGGCCCGGAACGGCGTTTAGCAGCCAGTGATAGGTGCTGTCGAGAAATCGGCCGAGGGGGGTCTCGGCCGCAGGCGGAGGCAGCTCCTCGACCTGGACGGGCCCGCCCTGAAGCGTCAGGTAGCGGCTGTCGCCAATGAGCTCGCCCGAGGACAGGAAGAGCCGCGCGCGCGCCTTGGTCGGCTCGATGAGGCGGCGCAAGAGGATACGGCTCTGCTCGGGCATGAGCTCGAGCGCGTCTTCGCCGTTGCCCACGACCGCACTCTCGCCGAGTGCCGCCGCGAAGATGCGGGCCTGGGTGGTGAGGGACTCGAGTTGGGAGCTGATCAGGCTGCGTTGATAGGCCCCGAGATAGGCGAGCCCGATCACGAGAATGATGAGGGCCGCGACATTGAGCAGCAGGATGCGTTGCGTGAGCGGAGAGAGGAGCCCGAGCCGCCGCGTGCGCCGGCGCCACAGGCGCACGAGCGCCGGCGCGGTGCGGCGGCTCCGCCCCTGCACGGCGCGCCGCTCCGCCTCGCTTTCCGCGAGTGCGGTTGCCTGCTCCTCGGGCCTTGTATCGACCGCCATGGCCTGCCGGGCTGAGCCGCCGTCAGCTCTCCTTGTAGCGGTAGCCAATGCCATAGAGCGTCTCGATCTGGTTGAAGCTGTCGTCGGCGGCCTTGAGCTTCTTGCGCACGCGCTTGATGTGGCTGTCGATCGTGCGGTCGTCGACGTAGATGTGCTCGCCGTACGCGGCATCCATCAGCTGATCGCGGCTCTTGACCAGGCCGGGCCGCTGCGCCAGCGCCTTGAGAATGAGGAACTCGGTGACCGTGAGACTGACGGCATGGCCCTTCCAGCTGCACAGGTGCCGGCCGGGATCGAGCACGAGATCGCCGCGCACGATCGTGCCCTCGCCGTTGCCGCCCTCGGCCGAGCCTTGCACGAGCTCGCTGCGGCGAAGGAGCGTGCGGATGCGCTCGATCAGGAGGCGCTGGGAAAAGGGCTTGGTGATGTAGTCGTCGGCCCCCATGCGAAGGCCCAGAACCTCGTCCACCTCGTCGTCCTTCGAGGTCAGGAAGATGATCGGCATCGCCGTCGTCTTGCGCAGGCGCGCGAGCAACTCCATGCCGTCCATGCGGGGCATCTTGATGTCGAGAATGGCGAGGTCGACGGGATGCGCCGCGATGCCGCGCAAGGCCTCGTCGCCGTCGCTGTACGCGCGCACGGCGAAGCCCTCCGCCTCGAGCGCCATCGAGACGGAGGCGAGAATATTGCGGTCGTCATCGACGAGCGCGATGGTCCGCTTGAGCGGCATCGCTCCCCTCTCGCGCGACCGGGAGGTATCGGGATTTTCGCGCACTGCTCTATACCGCCCCTCTTGCCCTTATCGTGCTCAAATATTGGGTCGGTCCCGCGCCATGTCCAGCGCATTGACGGAAGGTGCCAAGAGGGGGAAGGTGACTGCCATGGCCCCTGAGAGCGCTCAGCCGCCGCCGGGGACGCAGGCGAGAGCCCTCGTCCGCGCCTCCGAGCGGGCGACGCTTGCCACCAGCCTCCGGCGCGAGGGGCTGGAGGGCTGGCCTTACGCCTCCCTCGTGCTGGTGGCCACCACCCCCGATGCCGTACCCCTCCTGCTGCTCTCGGACCTCGCCGACCACAGCAAGAACATCGCCCAGGACGCGCGCGTCTCGCTCCTCTTCGACGGCACGGCCGGGCTCGCCGAGCCGCTCACCGGGCCGCGCGTGAGCTTGCTCGGCCGGGCTTCGGAGACGCGCGACGAGGCTCAGCTGGCGCGCTATCTGCGGCGCCATCCCAGTGCGGAATCCTACGCCGGATTCAAGGACTTCCGCCTCTATCGCGTGGCCGTCGAGGCAGCCCATCTGGTGGCCGGCTTCGGCCGCATCCATTGGCTGCAAGGGGGCGAGGTGCTGTACCCAAGTGCCGCCGCGGCAGCACTTGCCGCCGCCGAGCGGGACATCCTCGCCCACATGAACCAGGACCATAAGGAGGCCTTGGCGCTGATCGCCCGGCACCTCCTGGGGCTCGACGGCGCGGGCTGGGCGATGACCGGCATCGACCCCGAGGGCATCGAGCTGCGCGCGGGCGGGCGGGCCGCCCGGCTCGCCTTTGCCGAGCCGGTCCATGACGCCGCCCAAGCGCGGGCCGCCCTCGTGCGGCTCAGCCGCGAGGCCCGGGACAAGACATAGCCAAGTACCGACTTTCGCGAGTTCGTGAGTCGCCTTCCGGCGACTCACGAGCCGCGAAATCGGCACAAACTCAAAGTGTTGTACCTGCAAGCAGGTACTAGGCCTCATGCGGCTCCTCGTGCGGGTTGCGCGGGCCGGGAGCCGCTTGTATCTTCGCGGCCTGCGGCGCTCGTGGCGACGGCAGTGCGCGCGAGGGGCGTCTCAGCGTAGAACGCGGTGGGGAGGGCGGCGTGCAGCAGGTGGGTCCGGTCATCGCTCGCCATGGGCTGAGCCATCACGGCCTGCGCCGGATTCGCACTGCCTACTGGAACCTCTCGCCGCCCGCACTTTACGAAGAGGCGGTGCGCAGGGAGGAGGGCCTGGTGGGCCAGGGCGGCGCCTTCGTGGTCGAGACCGGCCACCACACCGGCCGCTCCCCCAACGACAAGTTCATCGTCGAGGAGGAGACGAGCAAGCACGACATCTGGTGGGGCAGCGTCAATCGTCCGATCAGCGAGGAGCGCTTCGACGTTCTCCTCGAGCACGTGCTCGGCCATCTCGAGGGCCGCGACGTCTTCGTGCAGGATTGCTACGCGGGAGCCGATCCCGCCTACCGCCTGAAGGTGCGCGTCATCACCGAGGCAGCCTGGACCAGTCTTTTCGCCCGCAACATCCTCATCCGCCCCGCAGCCGAGGAGCGCGAGCACTTCACGCCCGACTTCACCATCCTTCAGGCGCCCACCTGCCAGGCCGATCCCCAAAGGCACGGGACGCGGAGCGAGACGTTCATCCTCGTCAACTTAAAGCGGCACCTCGTCGTCATCGGCGGCACCTCCTATGCCGGCGAGATCAAGAAATCCGTCTTCGGCCTCTTGAACTACCTCCTGCCGGCGCGCCGCGTGCTGCCCATGCACTGCTCCACCAACGTCGGCCCGAAGGGCGACGCGGCGATCTTCTTCGGCCTCTCGGGCACGGGCAAGACGACGCTCTCGGCGGATGCGACGCGCACGCTCATCGGCGACGACGAGCACGGCTGGTCGGACGAGGGCGTGTTCAATTTCGAGGGCGGCTGCTACGCCAAGGTGATCCACCTCTCGCTTGAGGCGGAGCCCGAGATCTACGAGACCACGCGCCGCTTCGGCACGGTGCTCGAGAACGTGGTGATCGATCCCGAGACCCGCGTGCTCGACCTCGGCGATGCGAGCCTGACCGAGAATACGCGCGCCTGCTATCCCATCGACTTCATCCCCAACGCGAGCCGCACGGGGCTCACCGTGCACCCCGAGAACGTCATCATGCTGACCGCGGATGCCTTCGGCGTGCTGCCCCCGATCAGCCGCTTGACCGCCGAGCAGGCCATGTACCACTTCCTCTCGGGCTACACCTCGCGCATCGCCGGGACCGAGAAGGGACTGGGCAAGGAGCCGCAGGCGACCTTCTCGACCTGCTTCGGCGCGCCCTTCATGCCGCGCCATCCGACGGTCTATGCCAGGCTCTTGGGCGAGCGCATCCAGCACCACGGCGTCAAGTGCTGGCTCGTCAATACCGGCTGGTCGGGCGGCGCCTACGGCATCGGCACGCGCATGAACATCGCCCACACGCGCGCCATGGTGCGCGCGGCCCTCGACGGCCGCCTGGCGCAGGTCTCGACGGTCAGGCTCGACGAGTTCGGGCTCATGATCCCGGAGAGCTGCCCCGAGGTCCCGAGCGAGGTGCTCAATCCCAAGACGACCTGGCGCGACAAGCGGGCCTACGATCGGACGGCGCGCGAGGTGGCGCTCAGCTTCGAGAGCAATTTCAAGCAGTACGAGTCCTACGTCGACGACAAGGTCAAGGCCGCCGCCATCCACGCCGCCGCGTGAGCGGCAAGCGCGACGCCGAGGGGAAGGCGCCTGCCCGGCAGGGAATGTGCACCCGACGATCCGGGCCGCAGGGGTTTGCCCAGGCGGCCCGCGATCGTGCTATGGTAGCGTCATGTCGAAGAGCCACGACAAAGTCCGGGAATCGCCGCCCTTGACGCCAGCGGAGAAGGCGGCCGTCGGGCGCGCCGAGGCCGACGTCAAGGCGGGTCGACTTCACGATCACGACGACGTGGCGAAGCTGCTGCGCAGGCGCGCGGCCGAGATCGTCGAGCGCGCAGCCAAGCCCCTCAAATCGCGCTGAGCGGCGGGTGCCGTCCGCTGGACCAACGAAGCCCTCGCGGACCTCGACGACATCCTTGCGAATATCGAGCGACACGATCCGATGGCGGCAATCGATGTCGTCGAGGCGATTATCGCGTCCGGCAATCGCGGCCACTTTGGAGCAGCCGCGTGAGCCTTGCGTCGGGTGCGGCAAAATGCCGCCCGCCGCGGCGCGCTCGCCTCTCCTCACAATTTGTTTCAAATTGTTACTAGACCCTGCCCCGGCCGTCGTGTAAGAGAGACGAGAGCCATGCCGGGGCCATGCAGAAGCCCCGCCGGCCGCGACAGGGCCTGTCCGGGCCCTCGACCCTGAGACCAGGCCACACAGGGGGGCGCAAAATGCGGAGAGGCGATGGGGCCAAGCGGCCGCCGATCTTGCGGCGCCGCGAGCTCTTGAGGTTTGCAGCCTGTGCCACGGCACTGCTGCTCCCGCTGCCGGCACTCGCGCGCACCGCACCGCGGGAAAGCGAGAGAACGCTCCGGCTCTACAATCTTCACACCGGCGAGAGGATCAACTCGACCTACTGGGCCGCGGGCCGCTATCTAGCCGGCGCACAGGCGGACATCGACCGAATCCTGCGCGACCATTACACCGACGAGGTCACCGCCATCGATCCAGGCCTGCTCGACCTGCTCTACCGCATCCAGAGCGGGCTCGGCGCGGCGCAGGGGCTCGACGTGGTGTGCGGTTATCGCTCGCCCGCGACGAATGCCGAGCTCGTGCGCGAAGGCCGCGTGCATGCGCGCAACAGCTACCACATCAGCGGCCAGGCGCTCGATTTTCGCGTGCCGGGGCGCGACCTGCGCCAGGTGCGCAAGCTCGCCATGAGCCTGAATGGCGGCGGCGTCGGCTATTATCCGCGCTCGCACTTCATCCACGCCGACGTGGGACCCGTGCGGCACTGGTAGGCGCGGCAGCGGCTAGAGTCCCGATTCGGAAGCTCGTCTCACCCGGAAATAACTGTCATTGCGAGCGCAGCGAACCCCGGCGTACGCCGGGGCTGGATTGCTTCGGCACCCTTCGGGCGCCTCGCAATGACGAGTGTTTTCGTGATGTCGTGAATTTCAGAACCAGGACACTAATGCGCGTCCGCCCAATTGTCGGCGACGCCGGCATCGACGACGAGCGGCACCTTGAGGTGTGCTGCACCCTTCATCACCTTGCGCATGGCTTTGATGGTGGCCTCAACCTCGGCCTCGCGCACCTCGAAGACGAGCTCGTCGTGGAGCTGGAGCAGCATGCCGAGCGCCTCAGCCGCGCAGGTGACAGGCGACCCAATTTCCGCCAGCGCTCCGTTTCAGTTCCGGCCGCTCGGTCGCACAAAGCGGTAGCTCCCTGATGGGGCAGCGCGGATGGAAATGGCAACCGGCGGGCGGCTGGACCGGGTTCGGCACTTCGCCCTCCAGCCTGATGCGGCGGCGCGCCGCCTTCGGATCGGGGATCGGCACCGCGGCGAGCAGCGCTTCGGTATAGGGATGCAGCGGATTGGCGTAGAGGTCCTTGACCGAGGCAATCTCGACGATACGACCGAGATACATCACCGCAACACGGTCGCTGATGTGCTCGACGACCGACAGATCGTGAGCGATGAAAATGTAGGTCAGGCTGAAGCGCTCTTGCAGGTCCTCCAGGAGATTGATGACCTGCGCTTGGACCGACACGTCGAGGGCCGAGACCGGTTCGTCGCAGACGATCAGCTTCGGCTCGACCGCCAGCGCCCGGGCGATGCCGATGCGCTGGCGCTGGCCGCCCGAGAATTCGTGTGGATAGCGGCGCCTGTCGTCGGGCCGCAACCCGACGATTTCGAGCAGCTGAGCCACCCTATCGTGATGCTCGCGTGCGGACTTGGCGAGGCGGTGGATGGCGAGCGCCTCGCCGATGATGGCGCCGACGGTCATGCGCGGATCGAGCGACGCATAGGGGTCCTGGAAGATGATCTGCATGTCGCGGCGGAGCGCGCGCAGCGCCTGGTGATCGAGCGCCGTCACGTCCTTGCCCGCGAACCAAATCTCGCCCGAGGTGGGCTCGAGCAGCCTCAGCACGCAGCGCCCGGTGGTCGTCTTGCCGCAACCGGATTCGCCGACCACGCCGAGCGTCTCGCCGGCGGCGACCTCGAAGCTGACGCGGTCGACGGCGTGCACCCACTCGGCCGAGCGCCTGAGCCATCCGCCCTTCAACGGAAAGTTCTTCACGAGGTCGCTGACGCGGAGGAGCGGCTCGCTCACGGCGGGTTCGTTCCCATGCAATCAGTAGAGCACACAGGCGACCTTGTGGCCGGGTGCGACTTCGCGCATGGGCGGCGCCTGCTCCCAGCAGACCGCGCTGGCGAAGCTGCAGCGCGGCGCGAAGCGGCAGCCCGGCGCGGGGTTGAGCAGGCTCGGCACCACTCCGGCGATGGCGTCGAGCCTGACCTTGCGCGCGGCCGCCCGGTCGATGCGCGGAATCGAGCGGATCAGGCCCTGGGTGTAG
Organism: Alphaproteobacteria bacterium; assembly: GCA_035272805.1. GTDB lineage: Bacteria > Pseudomonadota > Alphaproteobacteria > JACZXZ01 > JACZXZ01 > DASPPM01. Next base: position 13,744 of record DATEQI010000417.1, read on the forward strand.
GGGTGGAGCGGCGCCTCGAAAAGCTGCTCGACGCCGGCTTCCTCCACCGACTTGCCCGCGTACATGACGACCACGCGCTCAGCCGTCTCGGCCACCACGCCCATGGCGTGGGTGATGAGCATCACCGCCATGCCCAGCCGCGACTTCATTTCCTGGATCAGGTCGAGGATCTGCGCCTGGATCGTGACGTCGAGTGCCGTCGTCGGCTCATCGGCGATCAGGAGCTTCGGGTTGCAGGAGAGCGCTATCGCGATCATCACGCGCTGGCGCATGCCGCCCGAAAAGTGGTGGGGATAGTCCTTCACCCGCTTCGCGGCGTTGGGGATGCGGACGAGCTTGAGCATCTCGACGGCCTTGTCCATCGCCTCGCGCCGATGCAGCCCCTCGTGCCGGCGCACTACCTCCGCGATCTGCTCGCCCACCGTGTAGACCGGGTTGAGCGAGGTCATCGGCTCCTGGAAGACGATGCCGATCTCCTTGCTGCGGATATCGCTCATCGCGGCGGCGCCGAGCGGCACGAGATCGCGGCCCTGCCAGAGAATCTGCCCGGCGACGATCCGGCCGGGTGGGGTGCTGATCAGCTTCAGCACCGAGAGCGCGGTGACGGTCTTGCCGCAGCCGGACTCGCCGACAACGCCCACGGTCTCGCCGCGCCCGATGCTGATATCGACGCCGTCAACCGCCTGCACCACGCCGTCATCGGTGGCGAAATGCGTCTTCAGCCCGCGGATGTCGAGCAGCACGTCGCCTTGAGCGGCGCTCGCCGTCGCCATGGCGATCACATGACCCTACGAGGGTCGAGCACGTCGCGCAGGCCGTCGCCGACGAAGTTGATGGTGAGCACGGCGAGGAAGATCGCAGCCCCCGCGAAGAGCGCCCAGTGCGGCGCTATGTCGAGATAGTCCTTGGCGTCGAACAGGAGCCGCCCCCATGTCGGGATGTCCGGCGGGAAGCCGAGGCCGAGGAAGGAGAGCGTCGATTCCGCGATGATGGCGTCGGCGACGTTGATCGTGCCCGCCACGATCACGGGGCCCAGCGCGTTCGGCAGGATGTGGCGCATGACCTGTCGCGTCGTCGAGGCGCCGAGCGCGCGCGCCGCCTCGACGAACTCCTTTTCGCGCAGCGACAGGAACTGCGCCCGCACCAGGCGCGCGACCGGCATCCAGCGAAAGCCGCCGATGACGGCAACGACGAGGATGAAGACCCCGCCTTCCGGCCCGACCACCGCCTTGAGCACGTCGCGAAATAGATAGATGATGACGAGCAACAGCGGCAGTTGCGGCAGCGACAGGAAGAGGTCGGTCAGCCACATCAGCGCCGCGTCGATGCTCCCGCGCGAAATGCCGGCGACGGCGCCGACCAGCGTGCCCACGATAAGCGATACCACCATCGCGGCGAGACCGACCGCGAGCGAGATGCGGCCGCCATAAAGCATGCGCGCCAGGAGATCCTGCCCGAGATCGTCGGTGCCGAGGGGATGCGCCGGGGCCGGCGGCTGCAGGCGGGCGGTGAAGTCGATGTCGTTGATCTCGACCGGCCAGAGCGCAGGGCCGAACGCCACCGCCAGCGTCATCGCGAGCAGGATGACGGCGCTTACGACGGCTAGACGATGGCGCCGGAAGCGTCGCCAGGCGTCCAGCGCCGGCGAGATCTGGGGGGCAAGACCCTCCCTCGCCGCGCGCGCGTCAGCGGTAAGCAATGCGGGGGTCGAGCCAGCCATAGAGCACGTCCGCGATCAGGTTGAACAGGATGACCAGGCAAGCGAAGACGAAAGTCACGGCCATGATGACCGGCGTGTCGTTGGCCAGGATCGAGCTGATGAGCAGCGAGCCGATGCCCGGCACCCGGAAGATCTGCTCGGTGACGATGGCGCCGCCGAAGATCGTCGGCATTTGCAGCGCCACCAAGGTCACCACCGGGATCAGCGCGTTGCGCACGACATGCTTGAGCACCACCTTGCCCTCGCGCAGGCCCTTGGCGCGCGCGGTTACGACGTAGTCGAGGCGGATGACGTCGAGCACGGCCGAGCGCACGTAGCGGGTCCAGGAGGCGCCCTGGAACATGCCGAGCACGGCGACCGGCATGATCGCCTGGCGGAACTCCTCCCACCACCAGCTGAAGCCCGTGGCGCTGAGATCGGAGCGATAGACGAAGGGCAGCCAGCCGAGATCGATGCTGAACAGCAGGATGAAGAGCAGCCCGGTGAAGAAGGTGGGCAAGGAAAAGCCGATGAACGCGAAGGTGTTGGCGATCTGGTCGAAGAGCGAATAGGGCCGCGTCGCGGCGTAGACGCCGACCGGCAAGGCGATCAGCAGCGCCAAGATCTGCGACGAGCCGATCACGAAAAGCGTGGCCGGGAGGCGCTGCCAGATGAGCCTATCGACATCGACGCGGCTCACGAAGGAAAAGCCCCAGTCACCGCGCAGCATCGCCACCAGCCAGTGGAAGTAGCGCTCAAGCACCGGATCGTCCATGCCGAACTGGGCGCGCAACGCCGCGCGCACCTCGGGCGGTACTGCGGGATTGGTCGCGAGCTCGCCAAAGGGATCGCCGGGTGCGAGTGCCAAGACCGTGAACAGCACGATGCTGATGCCGATCAAGCTCGGCACCGCGATCAGCAAGCGCCGCAGCAGATAGCGTCCCATCAGCGCTTCTGCGCGGCGGATCCCGATGGCGCGGGCGGGAACGTCATGATGTCTCGCGATACCAGTCCGAGACCAGGTACATGTCGTTGTCCCAACCGCTGAGCGACAGCTTCAGCTTGCTCTCGACGGCTCTGACGTTTGGCCGGTAGACGACGGGAATGACCGCCACGTCGCCGACGACGAGCTCGTTCATTTTGATGAAGAGTGCCGCCCGCTTCACCGGGTCGAGCTCGCCCTCGGCGTCGCGATAGGCCTTGTCGTACTCCTCGTTGCGCCAGCGCGTGATGTCGCGCCCCTGCCACTTGTTGTCCTTGGTCGCGACCTCCCAGGACGCGAACTGGTTCATGAACAGGGCCGGGTCGGGCTCCGTCATGGTCGTCGTGTACATCTGGAGATCGCAGTAGAAATGCGTATAGGTGTCGGGATTGCCGACGTCGGAGGAGAAGTACACCGACGAGGTTACCGACTTCAGCTCGACGTCGATGCCGGCCTTCTGGCAGGCTTGCTTGACGATCGCCTGGGTCTTCTGGCGCGGCTCGTTGATCGACGTCTGATAGACGTATTTCAGCTTTTTGCCGTCCTTTTCGCGCACGCCGTCGGAACCGCGCTTCCAGCCGGCGGCGTCGAGGATCTGGTTGGCCTTGTCGACGTTGAATTCCCATCTCGTCGCCTTCGAGCAGAAGCGCGGCGGATTGTTGAGGAAATTAGCGGTCGCGACGCCGGTGCGCCCATAGATATATTTTTCCACCGAGCCGCGATCGACCAGGAGATTGAGCGCGTCGCGCACTGCCTTGTCGCTGAGGGTCGGGTGCTTGGTCTTGATGCTCGCCTTCTCGCCGTCGATCTCCGTCCAGGGATCGGTGAAATTGAGCTGGATATGCTCGATGCTGCCGCCCTCGACGATCACGACCTGGCCCTTGCCGCCATCCTCGAGCTTTTTGAGGATCTCGTCCTCGACCTGGAGGTTCCAGGCGTAGTCGTATTCGCCGGTCTGGAGCACGGCGCGCGCCGCGGAAACGGCGTCGCCCCCGCCCTTCATCTCGATCGTGTCGAAATAGGGCCGGTTCTTCACGTGATAGTCGGGGTTGCGCTCGCCGGTGACCAGGTCGCCCGGCTTGAAGTCGACGAATTTGAAGGGGCCGGTGCCGACGGGCTTGAGATTGCCCGGCGCGTCCCGGGACTTGGCACCCTTATAATCCGCAAAGAGATGTTTAGGGATCAACATGCCGCGCACGCCCACGAAGGGATCTGGCCAGAACGGCGTCGGCTTCTTGAAGGTCACCTTCACCGTGTAGTCATCGAGCTTCTCGGCTTTGATGTCCTTGTATGTCGCCACGGTGACGCATGCGGTCGCGGGATCCGCGGCGTATTCCCAATTGAAGACCACATCCTCGGCGGTGAAGGGCTGACCGTCATGCCATTTGACGCCTTGCTTCAATTTCCAGGTAACCGACATGCCATCCTTGGCGAGACCGCCATTTTCGGTGCTGGGCAGCTCGGCGGCGAGGAAGGCGGTGAGATTGCCCTCGGCGTCCCAGCCGGCCAGCGGCTCATAGAAGATGCGCGCCGCCTCCTGATCCTTGGTGCCGACCGCAAAGTGCGGGTTGAGCAAGGTCGGCGCTTGCCAGAACAGCATTTTGAGCGGGCCGCCGCCGCCGGCCTTGGTGGGTTTGTACTCGAACTTGGCCGCCGCGGCGGCGACGCCGGCATGGTTCAGCATCAGCCATGCCATGGGTGCTGTCAGCCCGAGGGCCACCATTTGCCGCGTGAAGGCGCGGCGGGACATCGTGCCGTCCTTCACTTGCGCGATCAGCGCGCGCAACGTCTGCTCTTGCATGTGACGCTCCCTGTTTCATTTATGCTGTTTATTGGTGCCCGCTTGCGCTGCAGGTCGCCGCCTGGCTTTGGGGACCGATTGTGAAAATGTTAACACAGTGAAAACCAGACCGAAAACCCAAACTGCCTTTCAGCAGAGCGTCGGGACGCCCGCGCAAAAACTCGGCAAGAGATTGATATTCCTTATGAAAGTCCCCTGGGTGCGGAATCCCGATCGACATTCAGCTCATCGTCATTCCGGAAGCTTAGGCGAGCCCCGGAAATAGCCGTCATTGCGAGCGCAGCGAAGCAATCCAGAGGGCTTAGTGCGAAATCCACCCTGGATTGCTTCGGCACCCTTCGGGCGCCTCGCAATGACGAGCATTTTCCCGATGTTGTGAATTTCAGAGCCAGGACACTAATGCGCATCCGCCCAGTTGTCGGCGACGCCGGCATCGACCACGAGCGGCACCTTGAGGTGTGCTGCACCCTCCATCACCTTGCGCATGGCTTTGACGGTGGCCTCGACCTCGGCCTCGCGCACCTCGAAGACGAGCTCGTCGTGGACCTGGAGCAGCATGCGCGCCGAGAGGCGGCCTTCGGCGAGTGCCTCGGGCACGCGGATCATGGCGCGCTTGATGATGTCGGCGGCCCCCCCCTGGATCGGCGCATTGATGGCGGCGCGCTCGGCGAAGCCGCGCCGGGCCGGGTTCTGGTCCTTGATGCCGCGCAGATAGATGCGGCGGCCGAACGCGGTCGTGACGTAGCCCTCCTTGCGGCAGAGCTCCTTGGTGCGCTCCATATAGTCGCGGATGCCGGGATAGCGCGCGAAATAGGCCTTGATGTAGTCGGCCGCCTCGGCTTGCGGGATGCCGAGCTGGCGCGCGAGCCCGAAGGGGCTGATGCCGTAGACGATGCCGAAGTTGATCGCCTTGGCCTTGCGCCGCACCATCGGGTCCATGCCCGCGACCGGCACGCCGAAGACCTGGCTCGCGGTCAAGGCGTGGATGTCGATGCCCTCCTTGAACGCGCGCTCGAGGGCTTGGATGTCCGCGACATGGGCGAGCAAGCGCAGCTCGATCTGCGAGTAGTCGAGGGAGACGAGCTTCCAGCCCGGCTCCGCCACGAAGGCGCGGCGGATGCGCCGGCCCTCCTCGGTGCGCACCGGGATGTTCTGGAGATTGGGATCCGTCGAGGAGAGCCGCCCCGTGGACGCGATCGCCATGCCGTATGAGGTGTGCACGCGCCCGGTCTCGGGATTGATCTCTTCGACGAGCGCGTCCGCATAGGTGCTCTTGAGCTTCTGCAGCTGGCGCCAGTCGAGCACGCGCGCCGGCAGATCGTGGCCTTGCGCCGCAAGCTCCTCGAGCACGTCGGCATCCGTGACATAGGCCCCCGTCTTGGCCTTTCTGCCGCCGGCGAGGCTCATCCTCTCGAACAGGATCTCGCCGAGCTGCTTGGGCGAGCCCACGTTGAAGCTCTCTCCGGCGAGCTTGTGGATCTCGCGCTCGAGCTCGACGAGGCGCGCCGCGAAATCCTCCGAGAGGCGCTTGAGCTCGGTGCGGTCGACCTTGATGCCCTCACGCTCCATGGCGACGATCACCGGAACGAGCGGCCGCTCGATCGTCTCGTAGACGCTCACCAGGCGCTCGGCCAAGAGCTGGGGCTTGAGCACGTGCCACAGCCTGAGCGTCACGTCGGCATCCTCGGCGGCGTAGGCGCAGGCCTTGTCGAGGGGCACTTCGTCGAAGCCGATCTGGCCCTTCCCGCTGCCGGTCACGTCCTTGTACTTGATCGTATCGTGATCGAGGTGGAGCTTGGCGAGCTCGTCCATGCCATGCCCGTGGAGGCCCGCCGCGAGCACGTAGGAGATCAGCATGGTGTCCTCGATCGGCGTGACCGCGATGCCGTAGCGGGCGAGCACCACCATGTCGTATTTGATGTTATGGCCGATCTTGAGGACCGCGGGGTCCTCGAGCAGCGGCTTGAGCAGCTCGAGCGCGCGCTTGAGCTCCATCTGCTTCGGCGCCTCGCGCGCGGCACTCTCGCCGAGATCGAGAGTGCCCTGGTGCTGGGGTGCCTTGTGGCCGAGCGGGATGTAACAGGCCTCGCAGGCCCCGCGGGCCTCGCCGGGCTCGAGCGCGAGGGAGACGCCGACGAGGCGCGCCTGGGTGGCATCGAGCGAGGTCGTCTCCGTATCGACCGCGACGGTGCCGGCCGCAAGGGCGCGCGCGATCCAGGGTGCGAGCGCCTCCTCGCTTTGCACGAGCTCGTAGCTCTGCCCGAGGGGTGCCGCGGGGACGGGCGCACTCGGCGCGCGGAGAGGCTCGGGCGCGCGCAAGGCCGCCCCCGCCTCCGTCCTCGCCTGCGGGGCCGCGGGCTTGGCCCCCGCCTGGGCCTCCACGCGCGCGAGGATCGAGCGGAAGGTCTGCTCCTTGAGGAAGGCGACCAATTTGTCGTGGTCCGGCTCGTGCACCGTGAGTGCCGCGAGCGGCACTTCGAGCGGCACGTGATCCTCGAGCACGACGAGCTTCTTCGAGATGCGCGCCTGCTCGGCAAATTGCTGCAATGACTCGCGGCGCTTGGACTGCTTGATCTCGCCCGCGCGCGCGAGCAGCGCCTCGAGGTCGCCGTACTCGTTGATGAGCTGGGCCGCGGTCTTCACACCGATGCCGGGAACCCCCGGCACATTGTCGACCGAATCGCCGGCCAACGCCTGCACGTCGACCACCTTCTCGGGCGGCACGCCGAACTTCTCCGCGACCTCGGCGGGTCCGATCGGCCTGCCCTTGATGGGATCGAGCATCTCGATGCCGTCGCGCACGAGCTGCATGAGATCCTTGTCGGAGGAGACGATGGTGACCTTGGCCCCCGCCTCGCGCGCGAGCCGCGCATAGGTCGCGATCAGATCGTCGGCCTCGTAGCCGCCCTGCTCGATCGCCGGCAGATTGAAGGCGCGCGCGGCCTCGCGCACGAGCGGGAACTGGGGTATGAGCTCCTCGGGCGGCTCCGGGCGATGCGCCTTGTACGCGGGATAGATCTCGTTGCGGAAGGTCGCGCGCGCGGCATCGAAGATCACGGCGATGCAATCCGCGTCGCTCTCCGAGATGAGCTTCATCAGCATGTTGGTGAAGCCGTAGACGGCGTTGACCGGCGTGCCGTCCGGCCGCGTCATCGGGGGGAGCGCGTGGAAGGCGCGGAAGACGTAGCCCGAGCCGTCCACGAGATAGACGTGACGCGGCTTGAACTCGGAATCGGCTGTGGGGGTGCCGATCATGGCCGGCGCTCGCGGACTTGGAGGCATGCTCACGGCAAGCGAAGATGACGGATCGCGGCTGGAGAGTC
>DATEQI010000418.1:0-30941 GCA_035272805.1 Alphaproteobacteria bacterium
GGCCTACGCGCACAATGTCTTTCTCGCGAGCCATTTTCTCAGATCGGGATTCCAGAGCCTGGCTTGGCTGCCGCGCGTCCATGAAGCGGATCGCGAGCGTTTCGAGGCAGCTGCACATATCGAGGGCTTCCCCGATTATCGCATCGTCGAGCCTGCGCCCGACGGGACTCTCAAGGCCGCCGCCAAGCGGGCGACATATTATCCCATCCTTTACGTCGATCCGATCGAGGCGACCTCTCCGTTGGGTCTCGACGTGCTTTCGGAGGGAACGCGGGCGACGGCGGCCCGCCGGGCGCTTGAGAAGGGCACACCATCGGCGACCGCGCCGATTCGCTTTTTCACGGGCGGTACAGGCTGCCTGATCTATGCGCCGGTATTCAAGTCCGCGGCGACCGCTGTCTCGGTGCGCACGGAAGACGACCATCCCGTCGGCATCCTGGCATTCCGGCTCTTCATCAGCCCGATGATCGACGCGATCGTCGAGACCCTGGAGCCGGTGCCGCAAGGGCTCGACATGTACGTCGTGGACGATGGCGCGCCGCTTGGCGAGCGGATGGTCTACTTTCGCCCGGCGCGTAAAACAAACGCTCTGGCGCAACTGCCTGATGAGTCTGCTGCATTGGTCGAGCCTTTCTTCGGCTCATCGTTTAACTTTGCCGGCCGCGACTGGACTGTCATCGTCCGACCGACAGCCGAGCTGCACGCCAGCGCGCTCGCGGGGGCCGGCTTGTCCGAGTTAGCTCTCGGCCTCGCCCTCACGACGCTGCTGGTTGCTTATCTGGTGGCCAGCCGCATCCGCGCGGACAACTTGCAGATATTCGCCGCCAACCTCCAGCAGAAAGACATCGCGCGTGAGCGTGCCGAGCAGATGACCGTATACTCGGCCCGCCATGATTTCCTGACCGACTTGCCGAATCGAAGGATGTTCTGCGAGCGCCTTAAGCAGGAGATCGGCCGGGTGAAGCGCGAGGGCAACAGTTTTGCGGTCCACTTTCTCGACCTTGATCAATTCAAGGACATCAATGATACCCTCGGCCACCAGGCCGGAGACAACCTGCTCGTCGCGGTCGCAGAGCGGCTCAAGCACAACATGCGGGAAGTCGACACGGTCGCGCGCCTCGGCGGCGACGAGTTCGCCGTCATTCAAACCGGGCTTCGCGACCCCGCCGATGCGGCAATCATGGCGACGAAGGTCATAGATGTCCTGGGCGCTCCTTTTAACGTGGACGGCCACGAGTTCCACACCCGCGCCAGCGTCGGCATCTCCTTATACACGCCGGACATGACCGACGAGCAGGCGATTCTGACGCAGGCGGACCTCGCCATGTACAAGGCAAAGGAACAGGGCCGCGGGCGCTACTGTTTCCACCTGCCCGAGATGGACGAGGAGATTCGCGCCCACGCGGCACTCGTCGAGGAACTTCGTGACGGCATTAAGCGCGGCGAGCTGGATCTTTATTATCAACCACAGGTCAATCTCAAAAGCGGGGCCATCGTCGGCGTCGAGGCTCTCGTGCGCTGGCACCATCCGATGCGGGGATTGCTCGCGCCCGACCAATTCATCAGCGAAGCCGAACGGAGCGGCTTGATCTTCGACCTCGACCGCTGGGTGCTGTCGGAAGCCTGCCGGCACGGACGCGCTTGGCTGGACGGCGGCGTGGCGCCGCCGGTCCTGGCGGTCAACGTCTCGAGCTCCGTGCTGAAGCGGGGCGCGGAGTATATCGAGGCTCTGGAAGTGGCCTTACGCGAAACCGGCTATCCGCCGGAGCGCCTCGAGCTCGAGCTCACCGAAACCATATTCATGGAGACCACGCAAGCACACCGTGAAATTCTGGACGTGCTGAAACAAATCGGCGTGAGGATCGCGCTCGACGATTTCGGCACCGGATACTCGTCCCTTGGATATCTGCGAATGTTCCCGACCGACCGCATCAAGATCGCTCAAGTCTTCGTCTCGCGCTTACCCGCCGACGCGAACGATATGGCCATCGTCGAGGCGATCACTAACCTTGCGGTGGCGCTGCGCATCTCGCTGATTGCAGAGGGCGTCGAGACCAAAGAGCAATTGCAGTTTCTCAGAGCGCGCGGCTGTTTGGAAGCGCAAGGCTATTACTTCAGTCGCCCGGTTTCGCGCGAGGCCGCAACCGCCTTGATCCGCCGGGGCGCGTTCGAAATCGCCGCGTAGGCCCACGGGCGTACGCGACAACCGCGCGCTGGTTCGCAATATGAACCCCGCCAAGGAGGGCCTAACACATGACCGATAACGAAAGACTCATTTTAATAACGCTTCATGATCGCCGAATGAACGTCCCGCAGATCGCAAAATATTCGACGCTGCCACCTAATGAGATAAGAAAAGCCCTCAATTCACTTCAACGATTGGGGCTTATATGTTCGTCGGGAGAGGGAAGTGGGCACAAAAATTTTCGTCTCGTCACCCGCGTCACAGAGCTTGCGGATCGTCTGCTCAAGCTTGAGTTCAATGTGAAAGATATCGAACGCAAACTAGGCCAAAACTAGCCGCCCGTCTGTCGGGCTTTTCTGCCCGCAACTGTGGGCGCCTTTTAAATCGCTCAAACGAATTGGCCGAAAGGAGGAATTCCTTCAACTCCGAACACGCCCGCACGCTGCCGGCACCGCCGCAAGGTGCCAGAATCGGTCACCCCGAATAGCCGGCGATTGCCGCACGACGTGAATATCTTTGCTATGACTGGAGGCGCTGATCCTAGTATAAGAATCAGCAGCACGATGGTTTCGACGGGTGTCGGGAATGGCCGAAGCCGTGGAGAAATGGTACGTGGCACGTATTCTAGCAGATTTGAAGGGCAATATTATCTCTGCTCTCGTGCTCTATGGCGTGATCGTCTTGACGTTTGGTGTTTGTGTCAGCGCGATTTCGCATCGCGCAAGGGTAACCGCCGGCGACGAGGAACACGACAGTGGGAACCGCGCTCGTTCATTTCCTATTTGGAGTTTGCTCGCATTAGCCATTCCCATCTTGGGGGTTTTCGAGATAGGGCCATTTACACACCCTTCTTCACCTTGGACAGCCCTTCTTGGGTCTAGCCTATCTTATTTGGGATTGACGCTCGCAGGTGCGGCGATTGGTGTAGGGCACTTCAACATATTAAGGCTTTATAGCCGACTATCGACCTTCGCCGCGGCAATCGTATTTTTCAGCATCGGCATCGTGCTCTCAAATCTTGACGCGCTGGCCTCCTAGTCCCGGTATCAGACTACAAATAAGACCGGCGAGCGACTTAGGCGCTCATAACCGAATTTCGGATGCGGGACGAGATACCCCGCCCATGTCCGTTTGGGGTCATCCTGAGCCATCCGACCACGTCAGTGGCGTGGCAGCTATTCCTTCAACTCCGGACGCGCCCGCACGCCGCCGGCACCGCCGCAAGGTGCCAACAGCGGCCATCAGCATCCTTCTTGGGTGTGGTGGGTAGTGCGACTCTCGCGGCGAAAGACATGCTGTATTTCTCGGCCCACTCGTTGAGTTTCTCGGTCGGGGAGGAAAGCACATGAGGCGACGCGATCTCATCGTGGCACTCGCCGCTGCATCGCTGGTGCCGACGAGGGTCTTTGCGCAAGCGCAACCCAAGATGCTGCGCGTCGGGTTCGTCAGCGTTCTTCCGAGAACGGTGCCGCACTATGTGGCGTTCGAGAAGAGGATGGCCGAGCTCGGCTACGAGGAGGGCAAGAATTTCGCCTTCGAATTCCTCGAAACAAAAAGCATCGAGGGCTACCAATCCGCCTACGCCGAGCTGGCTCGGCGCAAGCTGGACATCTTCATCGCCGTCGGCGACGAGCCGCGCCTCCGCGCCGCGTTGGCAGTGGCCGGTTCTCTGCCGATCGTTCTTGTCGCCAACGACTTCGATCCCTTCGTGAAGGGCTATGTGGCCAGTCTCGCCCGGCCAGGAGGCAACGTCACCGGGCTCTTCGTACGGCAGCTCGAGCTAGCGGCGAAGAGGGTCGAGCCCACGCGCGAGGTCTTGCCCAACGCGCACATCCTCGGTCTCTGGTGGGAGGCCGGGTCCCGCGACCAGGCAGAGGCAGCCGCGGCTGCGGTGAGGAGCCTCGGCTTCGCGCCCCGGCCGATCGAGGTGACCGGCCAGCCGCCCGACTATGCCGAAGCCCTCGGGCATATGGCCGACGCCCCGGGCGAGCCGGTCATGATCGGGGCGAGCCCGGTGTTCCTGCGCGACCGTGCTGCGATCCTGCCTCTGCTGCTGGCGCGGCGCACGCCCGCAATCGCCGCTTTTCGGGACTTCGTTGAAGCAGGGGCGCTCATGAGCTACGGCGTCGACTTGGTCGGCGTGTTCCGCGAGGCTGCGGGCTACGTCGATCGCATCGCCAGGGGCGCCAAGCCGGCGGACCTGCCGATCGCGCAGCCGACCCACTTCCACATGGCGATCAACCTCAAGACCGCCGCGAGCCTCGGGATCACACTGCCGCCCTCCCTCACCGCCCGCGCCGACGAGGTGATCGAATGAGGCGCCGCTCCATGTCCGGATAGGGTCATCGGCGGCGCTCCGGGTACGACTGATCTCCGTCCGTTCTGCGGCCGAGAGCCGCCATCACGATGCGCTGCAGGTAACGGAAGAGAGGTGCCAACAGCGGTCATCCCAAGTCGAATTTGTCGATCTGCGTCACGCGGTCACGCTTTCGGTCAAGGCTCGGCTGTGCTACCGTCTTCGGTGCTCGGGAAGGAGTCATCTGGGAAATCCCGCTTAAAAGGGGGACGCAAGAATGCCGAAATTCCTGATCAAGGGACGCTACACCGCCGCGGGACTGAAGGGCCTGCAGAAGGACAAGGCGTCGGGCCGTGAGAAGTCGATCGCGGCCGCCTGCAAGTCGCTCGGCGGCAAGCTCGATGCCGCGTACTACGCGCTTGGGGACGACGATGTGTTCGTCGTCGTCGATATGCCGAGCCATGTGCACATGTCCTCGCTCTGCGTCGCGGTCGGGGCGAGCGGGATGGTCAGCACGCGCACCGTGCCGCTTCTGACGGTTGCGGAAATGGACAAGGCGCTCGGCGAGGGCACGAAATACCGGCCGCCCGGCGGCTGAGTTGCGGGACCAGCCCGGCTGCCCACCCGATTTGCGCTCGACCGGAATACGGGGCCTGCGAGCCTTGAGCTCTGCCCGGCGCGCGTTCAAAAGCATGTCTTGCTATTGAAATGTCTTTGGCGAGGCCTGCGCGGCTTTAGGGTGTGGCCGTTAGGGCGTCCCCTGCGAGCTTTATCGATCGCCTGGAGCTGTCCTAGCTGCATCTATTCATGACGGGCACCTCCTGCTATCGTTGAAGCGCCTCTCTGAGCGGTTCGATAACACTAGCCACTTTCGGCAGCGTGGCGCTCCGTGCCAAAGCCGTCTTGCTCGATTTGAGACCCCATCGCTGAGTCAAGGGGCCCGCTCGCCACTTAGCGACAGCACGGCCGCGAGGGCGCAAATTTACTTGAAAGGAAGAAATATGCCGTGGATCGACTTCTTGGGGTACGCAGCAGCGCTGACAGTCGTTGCGGCTTTTTGCATGCGCACGATGCTCCCACTCAGGATCCTTGCGATCGCAAGCAGCGTGCTCTTCGGCATGTACGGGCTGTTCGATCACCTCTATGCGGTTCTCGTTCTTCACGCCGTTCTCTTCGCGATCAACCTTTACAGGCTGCTCCCAATCCTTCGCCTTCGCCGCGGCTTCCGCGCGTCGCAAGTCGGCGGTCTCTCCATAGGCCAGTATTTGCCGCTCTTGCGCCAACGGCGGTTGCCCGCGGGTGCGACGCTGTTTCACGAGGGCGATGCCGCCGACAGCCTCTTCTACGTCGCTCAAGGCGAATTGGACGTCGTCGAGATCGGTGCCGTGTGTCATTCCGGCGACTGGATAGGCGAAATCGCCGTCTTCGCGCCCGATCATCGGCGCACGGCAACGATCACATGCCGGACGGACTGCGTGCTCTTCGAACTGAGCGAGCGCAAGGCGAAGGAGCTCTGTTTCCAGGACCCCGCATTCGGCTACGCCCTGCTCAAGCTTATCGCCATGCGCTACGTATCAAGTGCCCGATTATATGCGTCGCGGTGATTGCATCTGCGAAGGGCGGGGGGCAGCGTTTCGCTTGTCGGCACCTTGCATGGCGAGGAAAGGGCGGCCAGCGACGCCACGGGAAAGCGATGCGCCAGCGCAGCGCGGTCGAGATCGACGGCGCTTGCCCCATTCCGCTTTAGATCAGCGAGCGGCCGTCATTCGCCGCAGGCGGCGCTTCTGGGATGTGCCGGAAGCGGCCATCACAGCGCTGACGTGGTGCCACCGTTGACCCAGCATCGATTGTTTGTCGCCCGAAGGAGAAGTCAGCCGCGCTGAAGGAGCGGCCGCAGACTGCGAACGTCCGTTACGCTTTCGATCGCATACACCGTCTTGATCAGGCGTTCCGACGTTTCGCGCCCCAGGACGGGCGCGATGAGATCGCGCGCCTTGTCGATCACCTCGGCGCGCGACATCGGGTTGCGCGGAGTACCGCGCACGGCTGCGACGCGCTCCGAGAGGCGGGTTCCGTCGGTCAGGTCGATCTCGACGATGGTGACACGCACCGGCAGGAGCTTGGAGAGTTCTTCGTCGCGCACGAGGTTCACTTTCGCGCGCTGGCGCAGGACGGCAGGGTCCTGCATGCGCGGCTTGTCGTGCGCGGCGTGGAAGGAGGCGGTTTTGTCGAGCAGCATCACGGCGATCATGTGCTGCAGGCAGATATCGGGGATCTCGCGGTTGTCCACCACCTCAGCGACCGGGGGCGCCAAGCGCACGGTCACGCGCTGCACCTGATCGGCCTCGAAGGGCCGCTTGCCGCGGATCGCCTCGACCGCGTCGAGCGGCCCCTGGATCGGCGAGCCGACGGTCCATTTCTTGATGTCGGTCAGCGCGATCTCGTAGCGCTCGCCGAGCTTCTCGACGAGCCGCGCGCGCTGCGCCTTCGGCGCATAGGCTTGGAAGAAATTGTTCGCGCCTGTGAAGATGTCGTCCACGCCGTTCCAGCCCGATCGTACGAGCAACGCCGAGCTGACGCCGCTCCGCGCCGGCATGCCGCCGAAGACAAACGCCTTCTCGATGTGGTCGGTGTCGCGCCGCCAGGCGAGGATGCCCGAGGACTGCTGCGCGGTGTAGTCGAGAGCCCAGCGCATCTGGCGCGCGTCAAGACCGGCGGTAGAGGCCGCGGCGGCCGCGGCGCCGAAGGTCCCGGCGATGCTGTGCGTGGCCAAGCTGCTCTCGTAGCTGAACTCGGCGCCGGCCATGGCCAGGACTACGCGCGTGCCAATGTCGTAGCCGAGAGTCACGGCGCGAAGGAAGTGCCGGCCGTCGATTCCGAATTCCTCGCCGGCCGCGAGCGCCGCAGGTACGACCGCGCATCCCGGATGCGAGTGCGAGGGGTTGTGCGAGTCGTCGGTCTCATCCGCCTGCGCCATGACGCCGTTCGCGAGCGCGGCATCGGTCGGCGCGGCCGTGAGTACCGACCCCACGATTGTCGCGACGCCTTTTCCGCCGTGTTCGCGGATGTAGCGCAGAGCCGCCTGGCCGGGCAGCAACTCCGATCCGGAGATCATCGACGCGAGGGTGTCCAGCAGATGGTGCTTAGCTTGCTCCGCTACTTCGGCCGGGAGCGCGCGTGTTCCGGCGGCGCTCATGTAGATGCTGAGTGCACTCATCTCCGGTCCGGGACCGGCCGCCTGCGCAAAAGCGCGCGCCCGCGACAAGGCAAGTCCGATGGCTGTCGTCGCGGTCATGCGGAGAACGCTACGTCGATTCATTGTGGTCTCCGATTTAGCTCGTTCGACGATTGAGGCCGTTCGCCGACCCATGTTTGACACAGATTAGCCCGAGACCGTGCAAAGTCATCAGCTTGCTTGATGTCGCTCATGGGTCTTGGTGCGAAGCTACAGCCCCCGATGCTCCATGTCGGGATAGCGGCCGATGCCGGAAACGCGCGTACCGTGTTGATGGCGTCGGCATGGACGTGATTCAAGCTCCCAAACCGGAGCTTCGACTTGAGATCGAAGCGCACCCGCCGCCCTGCTTGAATTCGGACGCAAGCTAGTGTCCTGGTTCTGAAATTCGCGATATCAGGAAAACACTTGTCATTGCGAGGCGCCCGAAGGGCGCCGAAGCAATCCAGAAAGGGTCTCGCACCAGGCGCGCTGCCCCGGCGTACGCCGGGGTTCGCTGCGCTCGCAATGACGGTTATTTCCGGGTGAGACGAACTTCCGAATCGGGACGCTACGGCGCAGGGCGCGTGCATCACGGCCGCCCTAGCTGCGCCGCCGCGATACGGCGGTCGACCTCGCGCGCTCGCGATACCGCCGGGGCGAGGGCGTCATCAGCTCCGCTGGATAGCGTCCTCGGCGGACATCGAGACAACTGGAATTCGGCGCGCTATGACCGTCATCCGAGGGTAACGCTCAGCCTATGGGTCGTGCCGTCGTCCACCAGCGGGACCCGGATTGGCCGTTGTGGCAAGGCCAGGCCGTCGATGTCGGCTCGGGAGACGCCTCGGCTGACCCCGCGGGGGTTCTCGACGTTGATCTCGTAGCGCGCCGAGCGGAATCGGAACACGATCTCGAAGTGGGTCCATGTCTTCGCAACACACGGATCAAAGAGAAGCTCGTCTCCTCGCAAGCGGAACCCAAGGATCCACTCGAGAGCCGTTCGGTACATCCATGCGGCGGATCCGGTGTACCACGTCCATCCGCCACGCCCGACGAGCGGGGGCTTGCCGTAGACGTCGGCGGCGACGACGTACGGCTCGACCTTGTAGCGCCGAGCCGCCGCCTCAGTCGTCGAGCGATTGATGGGATTGCACATGGAGAACAGCTCGGCGGCCTTGTCGCCATCGCCGAGCATTGCGAAGGCGATGGCGGACCAGAGTGCTGCGTGGGTGTACTGGCCGCCGTTTTCGCGAATGCCCGGGGGATACCCCTTGATATATCCGGGGTCGAGCGACGTCTGATCGAATGGCGGTGTCAAGAGGAGGACCAATCCGTCATCGCGGCGGACGAGATGCTCCTCGACCGCCGCCATGGCGCTGGCCGCTCGGGCCGGATCGGCGGCGCCGGAAATAACGGCCCAGGACTGCGCGATCGAGTCGATGCGGCACTCGCCGCTCGCAGCTGAGCCAAGCGGCGTGCCGTCGTCGAAATATCCGCGCCGGTACCAGCCGCCATCCCACCCTTCGCGTTCAAGCGCTTCGCGAAGGCCATCCGCGTGTCGCCGCCAGGTCGCCGCGCGCGCCTGCTCGCCCCGGGCCTCAGCCAACGGCGCGAGCGCCGTGAGCGCCGAGTGGAGAAACCAGCCCAGCCATACACTCTCGCCCTTTCCCAATTCTCCGACCCGGTTCATCGCATCATTCCAATCCCCTGTGCCGATCAGCGGCAGGCCGTGGTCACCGGCGGAGAGACTCCGATCAAGTCCTCGGGCGCAATGCTCGAAGAGCGTGGCCTGCTTTTCGGCAATCATCGGCTGAAAGAATGATTCGTGCTCGCCGGGCCGAAGCGCGGGTCCCTCGAGAAACGGGACCATTTCGTCGAGAACGCGGTTGTCGCCGGTCGTCTCCACATAGGCGGCGACGGCATATGCCAGCCAGACCCGGTCATCGGAAACCCGCGTGCGAACTCCCTGGCCCGATTGCGGCAGCCACCAGTGCTGGACATCGCCTTCGCCGAACTGGCGCGACGCCGCGCGCAGCAAGTGCGCTCTCGTCACGGCCGGTTTTGCCACGGCAAGCGCCATCACATCCTGCAGCTGGTCGCGGAAACCGTAAGCGCCGCTCGCTTGGTAGAACGCCGATCGCGCCCAAAGGCGACAGGCGAGCGTCTGGTAGAGAAGCCATCGGTTCAGAAGGATATCCAAGGAGCGATCGGGGGTCTTGACCTCGACCGCGCCGAGCACGTCGTCCCAGTGCCGAGTCACCGCTTCCAGCACGGCATTGAGATCGGCGTTGCGGTAGCGGGTGATAAGGGATTGCGCCTCCGCTTTGGTTGCCGCCTCGCCGAGAAAGAAAACGACCTCTGTCGTACCCTGCAACCCCAGCTCGACGTAGGTCTGCAGCGCGCCGCAGGGGTCGAGGCCTGCGCCGGTCCAATTCGACAGCGGCGTCGCAGCGGCGAGCGCCGCGGGACGATCGAGCGTGCCGTTGCGTCCCAGGAACTCCGTGCGATTGCCCGTCCAGCTGTGTTGTCGTCCGGCAATGTCCGCGAACGCGACGTGGGCACCGAACCCGGTGCGCCATGGGTTCCTTGCCAGCATCGCTTCGGTCCCGGCGTCGATCTCGGTCACCACGAACGGGGCAGAATGCCCGCGGGATGTCCCGAGCACCCATTCGACATAAGCGGTTACCGAAAGCCGCCTCGGCCGTCCCGAGTTGTTCCGGATGGTCAGCCGGGAGATCTTGATCGAATCGTTCAAGGGCACGTATTGCAGAAGCTCAAGCATGATCCCGTGTCCGGCGTGCTCGAACCGGCTGTAGCCCTGACCATGCCTAGCGACGTAGGGCGCACCGTCCTCGCGGATCGGCGCAGCCGTGGGGCCCCAGACATCGCCGCTGTCGACGTCGCGCACGTAGATGACCTCGCCCGGCTGGTCGTCGATGGGATCGTTCGACCACGGCGTCAGCTGATTTTCCCGACTATTGACCGACCACGTGTAGCCCCCACCTTCGGCCGACACCTGGAAGCCGAACCCGGGATTGGCGATGACGTTGATCCAGGGTGCCGGCGTCCATTCACCGTCGCCAAGGATCGTCGCATATTCCCGTCCGCCCGCGACGAAGCCGCCGAGGCCATTGAAGAATTCAGGCTTTGGCAAATCGAGGACCGGCTCGGGCGCGCGGCGCAGCGAGGAGCGTCGCGCCGGCGGTTTGGCGGCGGGCTTGGGCTCCTTCAGGCGCTTGACCTGCTCGGCAAGGCTCCCGCGGCGGCTCAAGAGCACCGCTCGCGCCACGGTCTGGAGGGCGATCCGCGCCTCAAGCGTCGCCAAGTCGGCGCGCACGATAAACACCGCGCCGCGCGCGGCCTCGCCGACGGCCGGCGCGCGCGGCTGATGCGACCGGACCACGGCTTCGAGCGCGCTCTGCAAGTCCTGAGCATAAGACGGCGGCCTTTCGTTGAGTATCACGAGATCGACCGCCAGCTGCTTCATCCGCCAGTATTCTTGGGCGCGCAATAGCTGGCGCACGATCCCAAGCTCCTCCGTCTCATCGATGCGGACCAGAACGATGCGCAAATCGCCGGAAATCCCGTGCGGCCATAGCACCGACGGCCCGAGCGCGTTTTGTTTGAGCATGTCCGATGACGGCCGCAACGTAGGGTCGGAGTAGAGCACGCGGTTGGCAAGACGCTGGAAGAGATGAGCTTCGTCGGAGGAGATTCCGAGATGCTGCAGCTGCACTTGAGCCTGCGTCCACGACAAAGTGACTGCGCGCTCGAAGGCCGTCGGATCGTGGTGCTTGTCGGCGAGATCGAGCACTTCGCCGCGCGATGGGGCAACCAGCGTCCAAAACGCAATGCGTGCCGTGCCGCCGGGAGACAGCCGCACGCGGCGGCGCAAGCTGAAAATCGGGTCGAGCACGGTGCCGACCGTGTTGGAAAGCGCCCGGCCGTCGGTCACCGCAATCGGCATCGGAATGCCGCGACCGCGACCGATGAAGCGGGCGCGGTCGGTCTCGAATTGCAGATCGCCGACGACCTCGCCTTCGACCACCGCGAGGTGCGCCGCCCACACCTCGGGATCGCTCGGCGAGCGCCGCCGGCGCGTGGCCAACAGCGTGCCGACGTCGGCGACGAACTCGGTTTGCACGAAGAGCTTGGAGAAGGCCGGGTGCGCCAAGTCGGCCGAATGGGGCGCCAATACGAGCTCGGCGTATGAGGTGATGTCGATTTCCCGCGGTTGAGTTCCGAGATTCGATATCGACACGCGGCGCACTTCGGCGTCGACTTCCGGTGAAACCGCCACCGATAGCGTCGTCGCGATCGTGCCATCGTGCCGGACGATCTCGGCGCGATCTTCGGAGAACGTCACGTCGTAACTATCCGGCTCGACGGCGCTCGGCTGGTAGCCGGCCGACCACACCTCGCCGCTCTGTGTGTCTCTCAGGAAAATATAAGATCCCCAGGGATCGCAGGTGACGTCTTCGCGCCAGCGTGTCACCGCCAGATCGCGCCAGCGGCTATATCCGGAGCCGGCGCTGGTGATCATCACGGCATAATTGAAGTTCGAGAGGAGATGCGTGCGGGGAACGAGGTCGTGCGGCGATTGGAACCGGCGCAGGACCGGTGGGACGAACTCGCGGATATTCGCCGCCGAGCGCGCTTCATCGACCCTCGGCCGAGCGACGGCGACGTCGCGGGGTGGTCGCTCCTGCAGCAGGAGCTCCGTCGCCTGAATCATCGGCTCGGCGTGAAACCGCGCGCGCATGGCCCCGTCCTGGAGCGCATTGGCGAGAGCGAGCACGGTCATTCCCTGGTGATGCGCCATGTAGGCGCGCACGACCGCCACCTTCTCGCCTACGGCAAGGCGCTTCGGCGTGTAGTCGAGCGCCTCGTACCAGCCGTATCGCCCGCGGCCGCCGGCGAGCGCGAGCGCGGAGAAGTTCCGCACCGCGGCTTGCGGGTCGACCATGGCCGCAAGCGCCGTCGCGTAGGGCGCGATGACGGCGTTCTCATTGAGGCCGCGCTTGAAGCCCAGGCCCGGAATGCCGAAATTCGAATACTGGTAGGTAAATTCGAGATCGCGCGCATTGTACGCCGATTCCGACACCCCCCAGGGAATGTCGAGCTCGGCGCCGTATTTTATCTGTCGGCGGACCACGAGGCGCGCCGATTGCTCGAGCAGGCTGCCCGTCGGCGCGCGCATCACCAGCGCCGGCATCAGATACTCGAACATCGATCCCGACCATGAGATCAACGCCGAGCCGCGATCCACCGGCGTGACGGCGCGTCCGAGCTTGAACCAATGCCGGGCCGGCACATCGCCCTTGGCGATGGCGACGAAGCTCGCAAGCCGCGCTTCGGAAGCAAGCAGATCGTAACAGCTGGGATCGAGCGCGCTCTCGCTCACCTGGTAGCCGATCGAGAGAAGCTGGCGCGCGGGATCCAAAAGAAAACCGAATTCCATCGACTTGAACATGGTCTCCACGATATCGCCGAGCCGCTCCAGCCGCCGGCCGAGCGACCCGGCTGCGCGAGCCGAGAGATCGAGGGCCGCCACGAGTGCCGCGGCGCGCGCGCGCGCGTCGTCGCTTCCCTCGACCTCTGTCGCGGGCTCGGCCTCGTGGCGCGTCAATGCGCGGATGGCGGCCTCGCATCGCGCCGGCAGATCCGCCAAGGACGGCATCGTTCCGAAGAGCAGCCGCACCGCCTCCTCCGACGCCGCGGACGCGACCATGTCGGCGTCACCGGCGGCGAGAGCCGCCCATGGCAGGAGCTGCGCGATATCGTTTCGGTGGCTGTGAACGGAGCCACAGAAGGCTTCGGTCCAAGCCACGAGGTCCGCGCCGGCAACGTCGTTTCGCGCTTGGGCCGCCCGCCGCGCGAGCTCGCCGGCACGATCGGCATGAAGCGCAAGTTCGGCCAGCCGGTCGGCGACCGCCGCCGGCGTCGTGGCAGGGCTTCTCAACGAATTGCTCAGGCAATCGAACGAGTCGCCGAGCTGCTGTCGCGTCGATATTTGCACCCGCCCGTCATCGGGCAACGCAAGCAAGGACTCCCGAGCGAGCTCGAGGGCGTCTTCCAATCCGGCGATCCAATTCGCGCCCAAAGCGGAGCGGCCGATCTCCCGGCAGGCACTGAGAAGCGCGATCAGGTGTCCGGCGAGATTTCCGCTATCGACCGAGGAAACGTACTTCGGATCCAGCGGCCGCAGCTCCCGCGTCTCGTACCAGTTGTAGAAATGGCCGCGGAAGCGCTCGAGACCGCTCATCGTCTCGAGCGTCGCCTCCAGCCGCTCCACCGTCTCGAGTGTGCCGAGCCAACCGAAATCACGGGCGGCGATGATGGATAGGAGATAGAGGCCGATGTTGGTCGGTGACGTCCGATGGGCCACCACCGGTTTTGGCGCTTCCTGGAAATTATCGGGCGGAAGCATGTGATCCTCGGGGGTGACGAATGTCTCGAAGAAGCGCCACGTGCGCCGCGCGATCAAGCGCAAGGCTCGCGCCTCCGCGAGGGAGATCGGCTTGTGGATCGCCATCGGCGGCGGCAGGCTCGCCCAGCGTGCGAGGGCCGGCGATGCCAGCCATAGAATGACGAACGGCGCCGCGAACGGCCAAGCGCCCGGCCGCCCCCAGGCGACGACAATCGCCGCTATGGCGGCAAGGACCACGGCTCCTGCCATCTGCCGATAAAAACCAGCGATAGCGAGGCGCGAGTCGATCTTCGATTGGGCGGCGGTGACCCATTCGAGGAGATTTCGGCGCGATAAGAGCACGCGAAACAGCGTGCGCACGACCGCATCGGCCATCAACCAGGCCTGATGTGCCAGCAATGTCGCCTGGAGCGCGAGCTGCGACAGCGCGAGCTTGATATCTCCGACGATTGCGAGCAGGTGGCTGCGTTTGGAGATGCCGCGTCGTCGCGGCACGATGCCGGCAAAGAGGGGGAGGAAAGCGGGCGTCGCGATCGTCGCGAGGACGAACCCGGTCCAAATCGGCGCGGAGGCTGAAGGAATCGCCCAGCCCGCCAGCAATGCCAGGAAGCTGGTTGGCGCCGCCAGCGTTCGGCGCAGATTGTCAATCATCTTCCAGCGGCCGACCAGCGGGATCGCAGCGTGTCGGCGGTCGCCCATGGACGTTCGCCCGCGGCCTACAATCCAGGGCAGCAACTGCCAATCACCGCGCGCCCAGCGATGCTGTCGGGCGGCAACGACGTCGTAGCGTGATGGAAATTCCTCGATGAGCTCGATGTCGGAGGCCAGCCCGGCGCGGGCGAAGAGCCCCTCGTAGAGATCGTGGCTCAAGAGCGTGTCGTCCGGAATTCTCCCTTTGAGCGCGGCCTCAAAGGCGTCCACATCGTAGATGCCCTTCCCGGAGTACGAACCCTCGCCGAAGAGGTCCTGGTACACGTCCGAACTTGCGAAAGCGTAGGGGTCCATGCCGCCCGGGCTGGAGAAGACGCGTTGGAACAGCGATCCCTCGCGACCGGTCGGGAGGGACGGCGTGACGCGTGGCTGCAGCACGGCGTGCCCCTCGACGACGCGGCGGGAGCGCGGATCGAAGGTCGGGCGATTGAGCGGGTGGGCCATCTTGCCGACCAGCCGCTTGGCGGCTCCCCTCGGCAGGCGCGTATCGCCATCGAGGGTGATGACGTAGCGGACGCCGTCGGGCACGATCGGCGGGAGCCCGTCGGGCGCCGCGAAAGTCGTGTCGCGTGCGCCGCGCAGCAATCGGTTGAGCTCGTGCAGCTTGCCGCGCTTGCGCTCCCACCCGATCCACTTTCCCTCGCTTTCGTCCCACTTTCGGCGGCGATGGAGCAGGAGGAACCGATCGCCGTCCGGCGGCGGCTCATGGCGGCGGTTCAGTTGCGCGATGCCATCGATCGCCGCTTCGAGCAGCTCTTCGTCGTCCGGCGCGTGCTCCGTGGCAGCGTCTGTCCAATCCGAGAGCAAGGCGAAGCGGATGTCGCCGTCCGGGCTCGCGAGATGGTGGACCTCCAGGCGCTCGATCTGCTCGGCGAGAGCGGCGCGCGTCGTCAGCAAGGTCGGGATCACGATCATCGTCCGCAGCTGCGGCGGTATGCCGCCGCGCAATTCCAGGCCCGGCAGGATTGTCGCGCTGAAGCGAGTCGCCGCCCCGCGATTGACGAGGGCCATGGCTGCCTCCGACGCGGGGATCAATGCTGCGAGAGCAAGCGCGCCAAGCACGATACCGGTTTCGGACGCAGCGCCCCAGATCAATGTCGCCGCAACGATGGTCGCGGTTATGATCGCGATCATCCCGAGATAGCCCGAGATCCCGACGGCTGCGTTGGCCCTGACGAGCCATTGCTTCATGGGAACGCGGAACCCGAGCGTCCTCTCGAAGCCCTGGCGGCCCTGCGCAATGAGGTAGTACCCGGGGTCCTCCTGCCGCGCGGTCGCGGTATCGCCGTCGCCTTCCCGTCCGTCACGAGCACGTCCTGCGGCTAGAAGCGCTGATCGAGCGACCTCGAGCTCCGAGCGCGTCGAGCCGCGCGCCAGCTCCTCGACCGCGCGTCGGTAGAGATCTCTTGTGGGAAAATCCAGGTCGGCGAAGTTGCTGTCGGCACGCAACAGCTCGTCGACAAGGCTCATGCTTTCGAACATCTCCGCCCAATCGACGGCGGAAATGAAGCGCATGCTCGTGATGACATTGCGGATCGTGACGTTCGTTGCGCCCTGCCATTGCAGCTCCTCTCGAACGATCTCGTCGGCGCTGGTCTCTTGATGGGCCAGGCGCTCGTCGAGCCACAACAGGGCCGGCGTCACCTTCGGATCCTGATCGCGCAGCCGATGAACGAGCTGTACCGCGAAGGCCCGTGAAAAATTCGTCTTGTTCATCCCGGAGAGGACCGCTGCCACCGGGTCGGCTTCGCGTTCAGCGGCGCCCAATAGCCTATCGGCCAGGATGTCGGCCTCCTGCCGTGCCGCTCGTCGGTCCACTATTCCGTCGGCCAAACGCCGCAAGTTCTCCACGAGCACGATCCGCAGCGTGATCGCGACCGCCCAGAGCTCGCCGATCGTGAGGGGCTGCACGCGCTGGTAGGCGCGCACGAACCGGCACAACATCTCCGAATCGTATCGGCTGTCGGTATGCGCGACGAAGGCCCAGGCGAGGCCGAACACGCGCGGATAGCCTTCCAGCGGCCCTTCCGCGAGCTTAGGAAGCTGGCGGTAGAAGCCGGCCGGAAGATCGTCCTTGATCTCGCGGATCTGCTCGTCGATGACGTGATAATTGTCGATCAGCCATTCGGCCGCCGGCGTGATCGGACGGTCGTCGTCGGTCGCCCGCGCCAGCGTGCGATAGGCATCGAGCAGAACCTTGCCATTGTCCCGTAGCCGGGCAACGAGCGAGTGCCCGGCTTCCGGTCTTTGCGTGACCCGTTGCGCGGCCGCGAGGCTCTCCGCATGTTGCTCGAGACGCTCGATGCTGAAGAGCTCGGCGCGGATAGGCACTTGGCTCGCCCAGAGAGCGCGCGCCGGTCTCGCAATGCGCAGGCGAAGAATGGACAGCTGCTACTTGCCTTTCCACTTCGGCAACGCCGGGATCGAGCACTCGGGCGGGACTATCGATAGAGGGAATAGGCCGACGATAATCCGTCCGAATGGCTCGATTTTCCTCGCGGGGCGTGGCCGTGCATTACGAGAGGACAAATTCGACCGCTGACGCGCGTGACTTTGTGCCAGCGCAAGGGCAATCAGCATAGCACGCGCGGGACTCACCGGGTAGGCAAAGAGGAATTTCATGTGCAGGAGTGTCCTGGTTCTGAAATTCTCGACATCAGGAAAACACTTGTCATTGCGAGGCGCCCGAAGGGCGCGGAAGCAATCCAGAAAGGGTCTCGCGCCAGGCGCGCTGCCCCGGCGTACGCCGGGGTTCGCTGCGCTCGCAATGACGTTATTTCCGGGTGAGACGAGCCTACGGATCGGGACATTGCGGCGAGCGGCGCGCGGATCACGGCCGCCCGAGCTGCGCCGCCGCGATACGGCGGTCGACCTCGGCCGCGAGCGTCTTGAGCGCCGGTGCAATGGCGACGGGGTAGCTCGACGGGCGGAGCTCTTTGAGCGCCTTGGGCAGGCGGGCCAGTTCGGCCGCGGCGTGGCGGCGCGCGTCTCCGAGTGCCGCCAGCTCCGGCACGCGCTTGCCACTCCGCATGGCCGGGCGCAGGAGAGGCTCGCCGGGCTGGGCGTCGCCGGCGAGCGTCAGGATGTCGCCCGCCATCGCTCCGTCCTCCCCTGTTTGACGATAGACCTGCTTGCGCCCGGGCCAGGTGGCCTTGCCCTCGGAGTGCTTGCGCCGTGCCAGGCCCGCATATTCCTGCAGCTTGTAGGCGCAATCGAGCGCCGGCGCGTCCGAGGAGGTGGTGAGCGCGGTGCCGATGCCATAGCCGTCGATGGGTGCCCCCTCGCGCGCGTGGCGCGCTAGGATCGTCTCATCGAGGCCGCCGCTGGCAAAGATGATCACCTCGGCAAGCCCGCCCGCATCGAGAATGCGGCGCACCTTGCGCGCGTGCGCGGCGAGATCCCCGCTGTCGATGCGCACGCCGCGCACGCGGATGCCGTCCTTGGCGAGCCTCGGCGCGAGCGAGACCACCTTCTCGGCCCCTTTCTCGGTGTCGTAGGTGTCGATGAGCAGCACGAGATTCGCGGGCCGCGCGCGCGCGAAGGCCTCGAAGGCGGCCTCCTCGCTCTCGTGCGCCTGGACGAAGGAATGGGCCATGGTCCCGGAGACGGGGATATCGAAGAGTGCCCCCGCCAAGGTCGTGGCGGTCGCGTCGAAGCCGGCGAGGTAGCTCGCGCGCGCGGCCAGCACGCCCGCCTCGGCCCCATGCGCGCGCCGGAGCCCGAAGTCGACGAGCTGCTTGCCGGGGGCCGCGAGCACCATGCGCGCCGCCTTGGACGCGACCACGGTCTCGAAGTGCGCGAGATTGATGATGCGCGTCTCGACCAGCTGCGCCTCGGGCAGCGGCGCCGTCACGCGAAGGAGCGGCTCATCGGGGAAGAAGACCGTGCCTTCGGGCAGCGCGTCGAGGTCGCCCGTGAAGCTGAGACCGGCGAGCCGGTCGAGAAACGAGTCCTCGAAACGCCGGGTGGAGGCGAGCCAGTCGAGCTCGGCCGCACTCACCCGCAGGCTCGCGAGGAACTCGACCACTTGCGCGAGCCCGGCGGCCATGAGAAAGCCGCGCTTCTGAGGGAGCTTGCGCACGAAGAGCTCGAAGGCGGCCGTTTTTGTCAGGCCATGGGCGAAATAGGCCTGCAGCATCGTCAATTGATAGAGGTCGGTGAGCAGGATGCCGGTCGGAGGCAGGTCTGGCCGTGTCATCGGATTTGCGCCTCGCGCGCTCGCGATACTGCCGGGGACGGAGGCGGACGCTCGAGCGGCCGTCAAGCCCGCTCGGCCGTCTTGGACCGGCTCCAGGACGGAATTTCAAGGAGGGCACGGCACTCCGCTTCGCGCCCGCGCACGACGCGCAGGCCGACAAGGGGCCCGTGGGTCTCGGTCACGATGGTGCGCTGCCCTTCGGCCTGATTGTCCCGATAAAAATAGATCACCACCCAATCGCGCGTCTTGTTCAGCTCGTGGGCGCGCGCGGTGTTGGAGTAAAGGGCGGTGAAATGCCACTCGCCGCGCTCGGCGTGAAGGATGGGGAGCCAGGCCTCGGCGGCGGGATTGAAGCGCTTGGGGGCGATCTTGGGCAGGCGGTCCGCGGCGGCGAGCTCGCGGTATTCCCGGTCGACGTCGATGAGGAGTGCCACCTCCGGCTCCACGAGCGGCTTCGGCGGAGCGGCGCGAACGCGCTGCAGCATGCTGGACAGCAGGCTGCGAATCGCGGTCACCCGACGCGCACCCACGCCCGGAACGGTCTCGAGCCGTCCATCGTGCGCGGCCAACTCGAGCGCCTCGAGCGTGTCGATGTGGAGCCGCTCGTGAATGCGGCGCGCAAGCTCCGGGCCGACGCCAGCGATGGTTTGGAAGAGATGCTCGGGATCGGAGGCGCCGCGCAGGCGCTCGAGCTGAACCCAACGGCCGCTGCGCAGGATCTCCTCGATCGCCGAGGCGAGCGACACGCCGATGCCGGGAATCGCCAGCAGCCCGCGGCGCCCCTCCGCTTGAGCGATCGCGCGCACGTCGCGCCCGAGCCGCTTCAGCGACTGGCCGGCGCGGCGGTAGGCGCCGACGCGAAACGGCGAGGCGCCTTGCTGGGCAAGCAGCGTTGCCGCCTGCTCGAAGAGCTCCGCAATCTGCGCGTTGGTGACGGCCAGCTCGGCGGAGGCACTGCCGGCGGCTGGTACCGTCGGCGCGGGCTCTCCCGGGCTCACGGCGTCTGCCCCTCGAGCTCGATCTTGAGCGAGAGAATGGCGAGCAGGTCCTTGAGCGCCAAGATGCCGACCAGCCGGCCGCGCTCGGTCACCAAGAGCCGGCCACGGCCCGAGCGGGTCATGAGCGAGAGCGCCTTGGCGGCATCGGTTTCGGCATCGACCGTGTTGGCGTCGGAAGAGGGCTCGGCGATCTCGGCCACCGTGCGATGCGGCCAGCTCTCGCGGGGCGTCGCCTTGAGCTGGCGCACGCCGACGCTGCCGATCAGCCTTTCGCCGTCGACGACGGGAAACTGCTCGTGATGGTGGGCGTAGACGTAGTCCTCTACGAGCGCCTGCAGGGTGATGCCGGGCGGCACGGTAACCGGATCGCGGGTCATGAAGCGGCGCACGGGTGCGCCCGCCAGCATCCCCCGCGTGAGGATATCCATGTACGAGCCCCGTGCGGCGCTGCGCAGGAACATGCCGATGAGAAAAAACCAAATGCCGCCCACGAAATTCCCCGTCACGACCTGGAGCACGCCCAGCCCCATGAGGAGGAGCGCG
The DNA here is from genome assembly GCA_035272805.1 of Alphaproteobacteria bacterium. Classification (GTDB taxonomy): domain Bacteria; phylum Pseudomonadota; class Alphaproteobacteria; order JACZXZ01; family JACZXZ01; genus DASPPM01. Next base: position 20,576 of record DATEQI010000418.1, read on the forward strand.
AAGGCGCCGCCGGCGCGGGCGGCGGAGCGGGTGGCCGCCACGATATCGCCCTTGCGCCACCAAAGGGCCGCGCGCAGCACTCTGCCGCCATCGAGGGGATAGGCCGGAACGAGGTTGAAGACGGCCAAGATCGCATTGATCAGCGCAAGGTAAGCAACCACCGCCGTCACCGGCTCCGGCAAGCCGGCCGCGGCCCCCAGGCTGGAGAGCGCCCAGGCAAGAAGCGCCAGCAGAATGCTGGCCGCGGGTCCGGCGAGCGCCATCCAGAATTCGGCCTTGGCGCTCGGCGGCTCGTCGCTCATCTCGGCGACGCCGCCGAAGATGAAGAGCGTGATGCCGCGGATGGGCAGGCCGTAACGGCGCGCCACCAGCGAATGGCTGAGCTCGTGAAAGATGAGCGAGAAGAAGAGGCCGATCGTTCCGGCGACCCCCATCCACCAGTAGGTGGCGCGATCGAGTCCGGGAAGCTGCGGCGGAAAGACGGCACTCGCGAGCGACCACGTCACCAGGAGGGCGAGAAAGAGCAGGCTGATGTCGACCCGGACCTTGAAGCCGAACAGGCTGAAAAGCGTGAAGCGGTGTCCGCGCCACGCGTCTTTAGCCGATGGGTCGCCGCGTGCGGTGCCTTCGCGCGCCATGACGCGCTACCGGTGGACTTGAATGCGGTTGATCACCTTGTCGACCCCGAAGATCGACCAGGCGTCGAGCTCCGCCATGTGGCACTCCGACTCGCTCGGGACCAGCCCGGAGAGCATCACGGAAGTCATATGCGAGCGGACGCGGATTTGCGCGTCGTTGACGAAGGGGTCCTTCTCGAGGACGACGCGCACCGCGTCCGTAAGACCGGCCTCGCTTTCGGCCTCGGGCGGGTCGACGGCAAGCCCGTTCACCACATCGCGCACGCCGGGCACCCACCAGACGAGCGCGCCCGCAAGGCGCTTCTCGACGAGCCCGGGCACGCTGCCGGTGAGCGTCACGACTCCGTCGTGGACCTCGCTGGTGATCTCGGCGCTGACACCGGGCGGCTGGCGCAGCGTGCGCCGCTTTTCCCGGTCGATTTCGCCGATCGCCATATCGGCAAAGGCGGGCTCGCCGAGAAGGGCCTCGCGCACGTGGTCGCGGATCTCGCGGTCGCCCATGTGCGTTGCGGGACGCACGTGGAGCCGGTCCACGATCCCCGCGATGCCGGGCACGCTTGCCGCCGCTTCCAGGCAGAGCTTTTTCTTCGCGATGTCCGCGACCTCGCCCTCGATCGTCAAGGCTCCATCCGCATAGCCGAGCTTGATCGAATGGCCGTGCAGCTCGATCGCCGGCACGCTTTTGATGGCGGCACGCACGCGTTCGAGAATGTGCTCTCTTTCGGACATTTGATCAGTCGAGCACGAATGCGGGCCCGCCGCATTGACGTAGCTCAACCTGCCTTAAGGGGCCCCCTAGTACCCGCTTGCAGAGTTTCGCGCCCCTTCTTGCGTTTCGCAAAGAGGCGGCCCCGCGGGCCGCCGGCGCGAAGCCTGCAAGCAGATACAACACTTTGAGTTTGTACCGATTTCGCGGCTCGTGAGTCGCCGGAAGGCGACTCACGAACTCGCGGAAGTCGGTACTAGGCGTGCGGCGCTCTCACTGAAACAGAAACCCGCCGCCGCCGACACCTCCACCCATGGAGTCTCCCCCGGGGCGCTCGGTGCCGACAGCTCGCGGGTCCTGTCGCGGCGGATCGCTGGGCCGCAGGCAGCTTGCCGTGCGAGATCAACGTCGGTCGGGCCGTTTCATCTCGACGGCGTTGCCTTGCGTCGTCCCCGCCGTGGCAGCTCAGGCTAGCAGGAGGGCGGCTTTCGTCCTTGATCCAGATCAATTCTGCGCCGGCGGGGCATTGAGCTACAGGCGGTTCATCTCGAAGTCCGCGCAGGAATGGCCCAGCGCTGCGAGCCCTTCCTCGAGGTAGTCACCGAGTGCGGGCATGCCGATGAGGTAGTCGGCGGAATGGCGCCGGTGGCGCTCGTCGGCGAGCGAGCGCGCGTCGCGCCACTCCGATCTCTCGAAGTCGCCGCGCCCGACCCAGGCCAGCGCGATCAGGTCGAGAACCTCGTCCTCGTTGAGATCCTCGATCGCCTCGCGCAACTCGGCGAGCGTGGGATCATCCGCATAATCCTCGAGAATCTCGGATTCGCCGCTGTCGGCCGGATTCGAGCCCGGATCCGGCTCGACCGGCTCCACCTTCGCGTCGAACTCCCGCGCCTTCAGGATGATGTAGCAGGCCTTCTCGGCACTGATGTTGAGCTCGACCGGGGGTTGATCGTTCTCGGCCATGGGGCGTTCCTCCTCCTGACTGCCGCCGCAAACCCCTTGCGGGGTGCTATCGGCCCTACTATCCACGAGCAGGTGCCAAGTTCCTTGATCCAAATCAGGCCGCAAGGCATCCTCTCGCTTGGCCGGAACGAGCATATCATGCCCTACAGGACGAATGCCGATCTTCCGCCTGCGCTCCGCGCGCATTTGCCGGCAGAGGCGCAGCTGATCTATCGGGAAGCGTTCAATCACGCTTGGCGGCAATACGCGGCCGAGGGCGGCCGCCGCGAGGAGATCGCGCACCGCGTCGCCTGGGCCGCGGTCAAGCGTCAGTATGTCAAGTTAGGCGGCACGTGGGTGCCGAAATAGGGCAGCCGCGAGCGGCGCTCTATGCCGGAACGGCGCTCTCGAGCGGCCAGCGGTCGAAGGCAATGCGGCCCGCCAGCATGTCGTCGGCGAGAGTTGCCGTGCGCGCGAGAGAGGCCGCGGCAACCTCGCGCACGAGAGCTGCCATGCTCGCGAGCGGGCGGCCCTCCTCGCTCGCCATGCGAATGTCGACGAAGGCCGGCTCGGCGACCGGCTGGCCGATGCGGCTCACGAGATAGACCTCGCTGGCCGATACCCCCGGCACGTTGCGCACGATCGCGTCTGCCATCAGGCCGGCCGTGATGTTGTAGATTTTGCCCACATGGGTCACGGCGTTCTTGCCGGCGACCGATTCCATCGTCATCGGCCGGTAGGGTGCGATGAGGCCGTTGACACGGTTGCCGCGGCCGGCCTGGCCGTCGTCGCCGGCCTCGGCGGAGGTGCCCGTCACCGTCAAATAGACGCTGCCCTTGGGGATGTCGTCGGCGGTGTTGAGCCGCAGCGTCGCCTCGGCTGCGCCTTCGCCGAGGGCGGCCTCGCGCGCCGTGGCTAGAGCCGCGTCCTTCTTCGCCGCGTAGTCCTCGAGGTCGCGGACGTGGCGGTCGACGAAGGCGCAGGCGACCGTCAAATCGATCAGTGCGCCATGCCGCAGCCCCATCACCTTGACGTCCTCGCCGATCCAGGGCTGCGCTTGCTTGACCGCGGGCGAGTTGAGCCGGCGCTCGGTCGCAAGCACGACCCGCTCGAGGCGGCTCAAGGGCGCATAGCCGACGCCGCAGGAGGTGTCGTTGGCGAGCGGGCGCCCTTGCTTCGCCGCGCGCAGGTAGAGCTCGACAAGATCGCGCGAGCCGGGGCGGAGCAGCGGATGGATCACCACATGCCGCTCCGGGTCGAGCGTGCGCAAATGCCGGCGCAGCCAGTCGCGGCTGCCCTCCACCGCGAGCTCGTCGACGGGGACCTCGACCCCGCCGAACTCGCGCGTGGCGCGGCCCGAGAGATAGACCTCGATCGGCTCCACGATGTCCCCGCCGCCGAATTCCGGACGCGCCCGGCCGGCGTGGAGCAAGACCTTGTCGACATTGTGATGCAGGATCAAACCGAAGCGCTCGCGATAGAAGCGGCTGAGCGAGAGGCTGAGCGCCTCGGCGAGCATGTCGCAGAGCGTGTCCGGGTGCCCCAGGCCCTTGCGCTCGACGACCTCGACGGAGTCGGGCTCCTCGCGCGGAAGTGCCAAAGGCCGCAGCGTCAGTTCCATGCCGCGATCTCCTCCTCGCTTGGCGGGCGCATGGGCCCAGCCGGCCCGGCCAACGGTACCCGTGACCGGGACCGGGCGATTGTCCGCGGAGCAGCCGGATGAAAGGCGGCGAGCTCGTCTTTACCGCAGCCTGCGTTACGGACCTGCGACAATCACGCGATCACGCCCCTCCGCCTTGGCGCGCAAAAGGGCGCGGTCCGCAGCCTTGAGTACGATATCGGGTGCATCGCCGTGCTGCGGGAAAGCAGCGGCGCCAAATGACATCGTGACGGGTCCGAGCGCCCGCCCGCCACAGGAAATCTTAACTTCGCGGATCGCGACGCAAATGCTCGCCGTGCGTCGATGCGCCTCTTCCAAGATAGCACCCGGCATCACGATGGTGAACTCCTCCCCGCCGTAGCGGCACACGATGTCGCTCTTGCGGAGTTGGTCACGGAGAAACTGAGCTACAACGCGCAAGATCTCGTCACCGCAATCGTGGCCGAAGGTGTCGTTGACGTGCTTGAAATGGTCGATGTCGGCCATGACGATTCCGATCGACCCATGAATCCGCGCTGCTCGGGAAAATTCGCTCTCCAATATCTCATCAAGGTAGCGGCGGTTATAGAGGGAGGTCAACGGATCGCGCAGCGCCTGCACACGCAACACTTCTCGGAGTTGATGCTCCGCGCGGTTGCGCTCGGTGACGTCGTTGAAGACGACATAGAAATGGTCGGCTACGAGGCTGAAGCTGACTTCGATATCCCGGACAACCCCGTCGCCACAGGTGAAATGGTATTCGCGTACCGGCGAATGAGGAACTTGGCCGGAGCGCAGATTGCGTATGTCTTCGGCCCACACGGTGAAGGCTTGCCTGCGTTGCTCTTCGTCCGGAAAACTGCGCCTCGCCCAATCATGCAAAGTCGGAACATCGTCGATACGATAGCGCAGCAGTTCCGTGAATCTCCCGTTGAAAAAGAGGGGGCAGCCTTTGGCGTCGTAAATTCCGACTGCCATTGGCAAGTTCTCGACGATTTCCCGAAATCTCTCCTCGCTGTCGCGCGGCGATCTCTCGGCCTGCCTCTGCTTGGCGATATCCGTCATGACGCCAACATCATGAATGAGGCCTCCGATTTCGTCAACAAATCGCCCGGCGTACGGGATGGTGCGCGATGCCGCGAAGGCTTCGCCGAGCTCGAGCTTAAGCGCGTGCGCGCCGCCTCGCTCGCTATGCGAATGTCGATGAACGCCGGCTCGGCGACCGACTGGTCCGCGCGGGCCGCAGGCTCTACCAAAGCCTCTCGGCGTAGCCCGTTTCCTCGTCGAGACGGGCTTGCTCCAAGCCGCGGAAGTCGCCGCGCGATACGATTCCCACGACGCGTCCCTTATCCACGATGGGGATGTGGCGGAAGCCGCCGTCCTGCATCAAAAGCAGGGCCTCCATCGCCGGCCTGCCCGGCGCCATCGTTGCGGGATTCTTGGTCATCACGTCGGCAAGGGCCGTCGAGGCGGGATCGAGCGCCTGGGCAAGCACGCGGCACACGGCGTCCCGCCCCGTGAAGATGCCCAACAGCCGGCGCTCTTTGTCCGCCACGAGCACGGCGCCCACGCGCCGCTTGCACATTTGCTGGCAAGCATCCTTGACGCATGTCTCGGGCTTGAGCACGAGGGGCTGCTGGTCGCGGACGATATCGCCCATCACCCTTTGCGGCATGACATCCTCCTCTAGGCGACGCCTGCTTGAGCAATCAGCATCTCCGGATCGCCGCGCAAAAGCATTGATCTAGGTCATTCGCCCCGAGCGGCGCGATCGCGGGCCGGGAGGCCCGGGCTCGATCGCATTGTCGGCCTCTCGGCCTGCCGTCGCCCGTTTGACGTGAATCAATGCCGTCCCCTCCGGATTGTGCATGCTCGAAACATGCGGCGGAGCGCAAGGCCGAGGCCGGGCGGGCATGGCGCCGGCAAGGGAGAGTCGCCTCGGACTCCGGCGCGAGCTCAAAGCATGGAGCGACCATGGCGAGCAACCTCCTTATCGCGTACGACGTCGGTCGGCTGCGCGCCGACGAAACGGCGATTACCGAGACCATCAATGCCCTCGGCGAGGCACTCCAATTGCTCGACCGGGTATGGTACGTGGCTTCCGCCTATTCGGCAGCGGATGCGGCCGATCTCGTTCGCGTGGCCATGGAAGGCCACGACCGCCTCGTCGTCGTCGATGCCGGCAGCGACGACGTCGCCTGGTTCAATCTCGCGAGCCCGGGTGCCGACAGTCTGAATGGATTCTGGCACAAGGGGCGCGCGGTTTAGTTGGCGCGCGCTGCCGAGGCGTCGCGGTGCCGGCCGGCACGCGAGGCTGGGGTGCAAAGAAGCACCTCGACACGAGCGCGCACGCTCGCCCGAGGTGACCGGGAGCGGCTCGATGCCGAAGCGCTCTATCGCTCAATTCGCCGTCGACTACACGCAATACCTTGCTCCTGACGGCCGCGCGCTCGGCCCGCTGCCGAGTTTCGCCGAGGATGCGGCCAATCTCGTCCCGCTCTACCGCAGCATGGTGCTGACCCGCGCCTTCGACGCAAAGGCGATAGCGCTCCAACGCACCGGCCGGCTCGGCACCTTCGCCTCATCGCTCGGTCAGGAGGCGGTGGGTGTCGGGGCTGCAAGCGCCATGCGCGCAGACGACGTTCTGGTCCCCTCTTTTCGCGACCAGGCAGCACAGCTTTGGCGCGGCGTCAGCCCGCTCGAGCTCTTGCTCTACTGGGGCGGTGACGAGCGGGGGAGCGATTTCGCCGGGCCGCGCGAGGACTTCCCGATCGCGGTCCCGGTCGCGAGTCACGCGCCCCACGCGGCGGGCGCGGCCCTCGCCTTCAAGCTTCGCCGCGAGCGCCGCGCGGTCCTCTGCATTCTCGGAGACGGGGCGACCTCCAAGGGCGATTTCTACGAGGCGCTCAACCTTGCCGGCGCGTGGCATCTCCCGCTCGTCATCCTGATCAACAACAACCAGTGGGCCATCTCGGTGCCGCGCTCGGCGCAGAGTGCGGCCGAGACGCTGGCCCAGAAGGCGATCGCCGCCGGCGTTCCCGGCGAGCAGCTCGACGGCAACGACGTCTTGGCTGTGCGCGAGCGCGTGGCGGCGGCTCTCGCGCGCGCACGCGAGGGAGGCGGGGCCTCGCTCGTCGAGGCGGTCAGCTACCGGCTCGACGACCACACGACGGCGGATGACGCGCGGCGCTACCGCGACGACGCCGAGGTGAGCAAGCACTGGGAGAACGATCCCGTCGCCCGCCTGCGCGCGCATCTTGTCGCGCGCGGCGTCTGGACGCGCGCGGAGGAGGAGCACGTGCTCGCCGACACGACGGCCGAGGTGGAGAAGGCGGCCGAAGCCTATCTCGCGACGGCGCCCCAGCCGGTCGAGGCCATGTTCGACTACCTCTTCGCAAAGCTGCCCTCGGCCACGCTCGCCCAGCGCGAGGAAGCGGTCGCGGAAGGAAAGCGCGGTGGCTGAGCGCACCCTCGTCGAAGCGATCAATCTGGCCCTCGCCCGCGCGATGGCGGAGGACTCCCGCGTCGTGATCCTGGGCGAGGACGTAGGCAGGGACGGCGGCGTCTTCAGGGTGACCGACGGGCTCCTTGAGCGCTTCGGCAGCGAGCGCGTGTTGGATACCCCGCTTGCCGAGGCTGCCATCGCAGGCGTATCGGTGGGCCTGGCGGCGCAGGGCTTTCGCCCGGTTGCGGAAATCCAGTTCATGGGCTTCGCCTACAGCACGATCGATCAGCTCCTGAACCACGCCTCGCGCTTGCGCACGCGCACGCGCGGCCGCCTCTCTTGCCCGATGGTTCTGCGCACGCCTTGCGGCGGCGGCATCCACGCGCCCGAGCATCATTCCGAGAGCGGGGAGGCGTGCTTCACCAATATTCCGGGCCTGCGCGTGGTCGTACCCTCCTCGCCCAAGCGCGCCTACGGCTTGCTGCTTGCCGCCATCCGCGATCCCGATCCGGTGGTCTTTCTCGAGCCGACGCGCATCTACCGCGCGCTCCGCGAGGAGGTGGCGGACAGCGGCGAAGCGATGCCGCTCGATTGCGTCTTCACCTTGCGCGAAGGCCGCGACGTGACGCTCGTCGGCTGGGGTGCGGTCACGCTCGACTTGCTGACGGCGGCCGAGCGGCTCGCCGCCGACGGGATCGAGGCCGAGGTGCTCGATGTCGCCACCCTGGTGCCGCTCGATGCCGCGCGCATCCTCGCCTCGGTCGAGAAGACGGGCCGCTGCGTGATCTGCCACGAGGCGCCGCTCTCTGCCGGCTTCGGCGCCGAGATCGCGGCGCGGCTGGCAGGGCCCGGTCTCTACTCGCTCCTCGCCCCTGTCGAGCGGGTTGCCGGCTACGACACGGTGATGCCCCTGCCCCGGCTCGAGCGGAGCTATCTGCCGAGCGTGGAGCGCATCCTCGCGGGCGCGCGGCGCGCGCTGAGCCACGCCTAGGGAGGCCCGAGATGAGCGCGCAAAACCCCCTGATCTTCGCCCTTCCCGACCTCGGCGAGGGCCTCGAGGAAGCCGAGATCCTCGCCTGGCACGTCTCGCCGGGCGATCACGTCGTCGCCGACCAGCCCATCGTTTCCGTCGAGACGGACAAGGCGGTGGTCGACATTCCCTCGCCCTATTCCGGCCGCATCGCCCGCTTGCTCGCGCGACAGGGCGAGCACCTCAAGACAGGGGCGCCGCTCATCGAATTCGCGGGCGCCGAGACGGGGGACGCCGGGGCGGTGGTGGGAGAGCTCGAGGTGGCGGCCGCAGGTCCCGCCCGGAGCCCCCTCGCACCCTTGCCCGCGCGCGCTGCCGAGGGCGAGCATGCACGCACAAGGGCTTCGCCCGCCGTTCGCGCCCTTGCCGGTGCGCTCGCGGTCGAGCTTTCGGGTATTTCCGGGAGCGGGCCCGGCGGCGAGATCACCAAGGCGGACGTCGAGCGCGCCGCGAGCGTGCTCAGGGCAGGCGACGGGGCGGAGCCGCTCATGGGCGTGCGGCGCGCCATGGCGCGGCGCATGGCGGAGGCGGGTGCCGTCGTCGTGCCCGCGACCGTGACCGAGGAGGCCGACGTCGAGGCCTGGCCGGCCGAGGCCGACGTGACCGCGCGTCTCGTTGAGGCGATCGTCGCGGGGTGCCGGGCGGAGCCGTCGCTCAATGCCGCTTTCGACGGCGCGGCACTCACGCGCAGGCTTGCTCGCCTCGTCAACGTCGGGATCGCCTTCGACACCAGCGACGGGCTCTTCGTGCCGGTGCTCTTCGATGCCGCAAGCCGGGATGCCGCGGCACTCAGACGCGAGATCGACGCCCTCAAGCAAGCGGTCGCCGGCCGCACCATCCCGCCCGCGGCACTGCGCGGCGCCACCATCACGCTCTCGAACTTCGGCACGCTCGGAGGAATGCATGCGTCCCTCGTCGTGGTGCCGCCGCAGGTCGCCATCCTGGGCGCCGGGCGCATCGCCGCGCGTGCCGTGGTGCGCGGCGAGGGCTTGGCGGCCCGACGCACGCTCCCGCTCTCTCTCACCTTCGATCATCGCGCCGTATCGGGCGGCGAGGCCGGCCGCTTCCTCGGCGCCGTCAAGGCAGAGCTCGAGCGCATGCATTGAGCGAGCCGTCAGCGGGAGAGTGGGAGTGCACGCCATGGAGGAAGCTTTCCGTTTCGCAGACGAGCTCGGCCCCGCCAAGATCGTCCACATTCACGTGCCCGGGGCGAACCTCAAGGCGATCGTCGTCATCGACAATGTGGCGTGCGGACCCTCGATCGGCGGGGTGCGCATGGCACCCGACGTGAGCCTGGAGGAATGCTTCCGGCTCGCCCGCGCCATGACGCTCAAGAACGCCGCAGCCGGATTAGCACACGGCGGCGGCAAGTCCGTGATCTTCGCCGACCCGCGCATGCCGGCGCCGCGGAAGGAGGCGCTGATACGCGCCTTCGCCTGCGCCATCCGCGACCTCGTCGACTACATCCCCGGTCCGGACATGGGCACCGACGAGCGCGCCATGGCATGGGTCGCGGACGAGATTCACCGCTCCGTCGGCTTGCCGCCGGCCTTAGGCGGCATCCCGCTCGATGAGATCGGCGCCACCGGCTTCGGCCTCGCCGTCGCCATCGAGGCGGCGCGCCCGCAATCGGGCATCGAGCTCAAGGGCGCGCGCGTGGCCGTGCAGGGCTTCGGCTCGGTCGGCCGCCATGCCGCGCGGTTTCTCGCCGGCAAGGGTGCGGTCCTCGTCGCGGCCGCGGATTCGGGCGGCACGATCTACGCGCGGGACGGCCTCGACATCGAAGCGCTTGCCCGGCTCAAGGCCGAGGGCCGAAGCGTCGTCGAGCATCGCGCGGGAGAGAAGCTCGCCACGGACGCGATCGTCGGCGTGCCGTGCGAGATCTGGATTCCGGCGGCGCGCCCCGATGTGCTGCGCGCCGACAATGTCATGCGGCTTGAGGCAAGGCTCGTGGCCGAAGGTGCCA
>DATEQI010000419.1:0-14391 GCA_035272805.1 Alphaproteobacteria bacterium
CATCGGCTGCTCGCCACGGCACTCGAGGCGAACAAGGCCGTCGCTGACCGCATCCTCCCAAATCGGCATTCTCGGGCAGCTCGTGCGCCAGGCCTCCATGGCGTCTCTATAGGTGCGCGGACGGCTTGCCGCCCAGGCGAGGAATTGCAAGGTCAGCGGGCTCACGGAGCTAGGCATCGTGCGCGTCCCGGTCGAGTGCCGCGGCGAGCACGCGCGCGGCATGCACGGCCTCGCGCCCGCTCAACTCGCCGATCTGGCGGCGGCAGCTCGTGCCGCAGGCGACCAGCAGGGTGTCGGCCGAGGCCGCGCGGACCGCCGGCAGAAGCGAGAGCTCGGCCATCTTGAGCGAGACCTCGTGGGTCTCGGCCTGGTAGCCGAAGGCGCCCGCCATGCCGCAACAGGAGGAGGCGATGGTCTCGACCGCGAGCCCGGGCACCAGGCGCAGCGTCTCCTCGAGTGCCGGCATCGCGGCAAAGGCCTTCTGGTGGCAATGCCCGTGGACGAGCGCCTTTGCAGGTGCCAGCGCCTTGAGCGGGAGCGAGAGGTGCTGCGCCTTCGCCTCCGCGGCGAGGAACTCCTCGAAGAGCACGGCAGCACCCGCGAGCGCTTGCGCCTCCTCGCCCAGCCGCAGCACGGTGAGCTCGTCGCGCAAGGTGAGCAGGCAGGAGGGCTCGAGGCCGATGACCTTGAGGCCGCGCGCGACGAAGGGGAGAAGCGCGCGCAGGAGACGCCGCATCTCCTTGCGCGCCTCCTCGACGAGGCCGACGGCGAGGAAGGTGCGCCCGCAGCAAAGCGGCCGTCCGCCGTCGCCGGCCTCGGCCACATGCACGCGATAGCCGGCGGCCTCGAGCACGGCGAGGGCCGCCTCGCCGTTCTCGGGCTCGAAATAGGTGGTGAAGGTGTCGGGCAGGAGGACGACCTCGGGGCCGTCCGGATTGCGGGCGGGGTGGTCGCCGGCGCGGAAGACGTCGCGCCGCCAAAGTGGCAGCTTGCGCGCCCTCGCGAGCCCGAGCCAGCGCTCGCCGAGCCGTTTGGCGCCGGGGATCGCCTGGCTGAGGTTGCTGAGCGGGGCGAAATGCGCGGCCAAGGGCGCGTAGCGCGGCAGGTAGCCTATGAGGCGGTCGCGCAAGGAGAGGCCGCGGCGCAGGTTGTAGTGATGGAGGAACTCGATCTTCATGCGCGCCATGTCCACGCCGGTCGGGCATTCGCGCTTGCACGCCTTGCAGCCGACGCAAAGCCGCATCGTCTCCGCCATCCCGTCGGCGACGAGGGCGTCGGGGCCGAGCTGGCCCGAAAGTGCCAGGCGCAGCGTGTTGGCGCGGCCGCGCACGAGATGCTGCTCGTCGAGCGTAGCACGGTAGGAGGGGCACATGACGCTCGCGTCGAACTTGCGGCAGGCGCCGTTGTTGTTGCACATCTCGACGGCAGCCCCGAAGCCGCCCCACTCGGACCAGTCGAGGGCGGTCTCCAAGGCAGTAACGCGGTAGTCCGGCTTGAAGCGGAAGAGGCTGCGGTCGTCCATCCTCGGCGCGCGCACGATCTTGCCCGGATTGAAGAGGCCCTTGGGGTCGAGCGTGTCCTTGACCGCCTCGAAGGCGCGCACCATGCGCGGGCCGAACATCGCCTCGTGGAACTCGGAGCGCACCAGCCCGTCGCCGTGCTCGCCCGAATGCGAGCCCTTGTACGCGCGCACGACGGCAAAGGCCTCCTCGGCGATGGCGCGCATCTTCGCGGCCCCTTGGGGGTCCTTCATGTTGAGCACGGGGCGCACGTGGAGGCAGCCGACGGAGGCGTGCGCGTACCAGGTCCCGCTGACGCCGTGCCTGGCGAAGATCTCGCTGAGGTGCTGCGTGTAGTCCGCGAGATCGTCGAGCGAGACGGCGCAGTCCTCGATGAAGGAGACCGGCTTGCCGTCCCCTTTCATCGACATCATGATGTTGAGCCCCGACTTGCGCACCTCCCAGATGGCGCGCTGGAAGGCCGGCTCCGTGGCCGCGACGACGGCGTCGGGAAAGCCGAGATCGCCCATGAGCTCGACGAGTGCCTGCAAGCGCCTCTGCTGCGGCGCGAGCTCGTCGCCCGCGAACTCGACGAGAAGAAGTGCCCCGGGCTCGCCGCGCACGAAGGCGTCGATCGTCGCGCGGAAGAGCGGAATTTCGCGCGCGAGCTCGATCATGGTGCGGTCGACGAGCTCGACCGCGTCCGGGCCGAGCTCGACGATGCGCTTGGTCGAGGCCATCGCCTGATAGAGGCTCGCGAAATGGCAGACGCCGAGCACCTTGTGCGTGGGGATGGGGTGGAGCTGGAGCTCGATCCGGCGCGAGAAGGCGAGCGTGCCCTCGGAGCCCACGAGGAGGTGCGCCAGATTGATGGGCGGCGCATTGGCGCCGCGCGGCACCAGCGCATCGATGTTGTAGCCGCCGACCCGGCGCTGCACCTTGGGGAAGCGCTCGGCGATCTCGCCGGCCTCGCGCCGGCCGAGGCCGAGCAGTGCCGCGACCAGCGCGCGCTCCTTGGCACTCGCGCCCGCCTCTGCCTCCGCCTCGCGGAGCTCGGCAAAGCGCATGGCACTGCCGTCGGCGAGCGTCGCCTCGATCGCGGCCACGTTATCGCGCATGGTGCCGTAGCGGATCGAGCGCGCGCCGCAGCTGTTGTTGCCGGCCATGCCGCCGATCGTGGCACGGCTCGAGGTCGAGACGTCGACCGGGAAGAAGAGCCCGCGCGGCCGCAGCAGATTGTTGAGCTGGTCGAGCACGATGCCGGGCTCGACCACGGCGCGGCGCGCCTCCAGGTCGAGCTCGAGAAGGCGGTTGAGCCGGGGGCTCACATCGACCACGACCGCCTCGCCGACCGTCTGGCCGCATTGCGAGGTGCCCCCGCCTCGCGGCAGCACCGGCACCCCCGCCTCGCCCGCGATCTCGATCGTGCGGACGATGTCCGCCTCGCTCTCAGGGATGACCACGCCGATCGGCTCGATCTGGTAGATCGAGGCGTCCGTCGCGTAGCGGCCGCGCGTGAAGGGATCGAAGCGCACCTCGCCTTCGATCTCGCGCGCGAGCAGCCGGGCGAGGCGAGGGTCGCCGACCCGCCCGGCACTACCGCTTCCCTTGGGCTGAGGGCGGCTCATGGGGCTCCATTCTCGGTGGCTCGAGCGTTCATGCCTAGTGCCCTGATTCTGAAATTCACGATATCAGGAAAAGACTCGTCATTGCGAGGCGCCCGAAGGGCAACGAAGCAATCCAGAGCGCGTTTCGCATTAGGCGCACTGCCCCGGCGTACGCCGGGGTTCGCTGCGCTCGCAATGACGGTTATCTTCAGGCGAGGCGAATTTCCGGGTCGGGACACCAGCATAAATTAATTGCATAATGGGAGACCACTAGCGAGGGCTTGCCATGGCTTACCAAAGCGGCCGCCATTTCCTGCAGATTCCCGGGCCGACGAACGTGCCCGACCGCGTCCTCAGGGCCATCGACCAGCCGACCATCGACCACCGGGGACCTGCCTTCCAGCGCCTGGGCAAGGAGCTCCTGGAGGGGCTCAAGGCGATCTTCAAGACCAAGGGACCGGTGGTGATCTTCCCGGCCTCGGGCACGGGCGCCTGGGAGGCGGCCCTCGTCAACACCCTCTCTCCCGGCGACAAGGTTCTCATGGTCGAGACCGGGCATTTCGCCAGCTTGTGGTCGCGCATGGCCGGAAGGCTCGGGCTCGAGCTCGATTTCATCCCCGGCGACTGGCGCCACGGCGTCGACCCGGCCGCGGTCGAAAAGCACCTCGCGGACGACCGCGCGCGCAAGATCAAGGCCGTATGCATCGTGCACAACGAGACCTCGACGGGCGTCGCCTCGCGCGTCGCCGAAGTCCGCAAGGCGATCGACGGCACCCGGCATCCAGCACTCTTCATGGTCGACACCATCTCCTCGCTCGCCTCGATCGACTACCGCCACGACGAGTGGGGGGTCGACGTGACCGTCGCCGGCTCGCAGAAAGGCCTGATGCTGCCGCCGGGCCTTTCCTTCAACGCGCTCAGCGAAAAGGCGCGCGCGGCGGGCAAGACGGCACTCCTGCCGCGCTCCTACTGGAGCTGGGAGGAGATGCTGGCGGCGAACGCCGGCGGCTTCTTCCCCTATACGCCGGCGACCAACCTCTTGTTCGGGCTCAGGGAGGCGATTGCCATGCTGCTCGAGGAGGGGCTCGACAACGTCTTCGCGCGCCACGACCGGCATGCGGAGGCGACGCGGCGCGCGGTCAGGACCTGGGGCCTCGAGGTCCTCTGCCTCGATGCGCGCGAGTATTCGAGCTCGCTCACGGCGGTGCTCATGCCGCCCGGCCACGACGCCGACGCCTTCCGCAAGGCGACCCTCGAGCGCTTCAACCTCTCGCTCGGCAACGGGCTCGGCAAGCTGCAGGGCAAAGTATTCCGCATCGGGCACTTGGGCGACTTCAACGACCTCATGCTCGCGGGCACGCTCGCGGGCGTCGAGATGGGCCTCCTGGCCGCGGGTGTAGAGGTCAAGGCAAGCGGGGTCGCGGCCGCACTCGCCTATCTCGGCGGAAACTACGCGGCTGCGCCCGCCTCGGCCGCATGAGCGGCCGCATCCTTCGAGACGGCGGCTTCGCCGCCTCCTCAGGATGAGGCGGATTTTGTGGGTGGCAGAAAGATTCTACCTCGTCCTGAGGAGCGAGCGCAGCGAGCGTCTCGAAGGACGCGCAGCAGTCGGTCCGAAGCGCTCTTGCCGGAGTGCACGACCGTGATTTGGCAACGATAAAAACGGATAGGGGGATGAAATGCCTGGGACGACAGCAGCACCGCGCCGGCTCCTCAGCGCCTCCAACATCATGCTCGCCTTCCTCTGCGCCATGTATTTCATCACCTATGTCGATCGCGTGAACATCGGCACGGCGGCGACCGACATCAAGCGCGAGCTCGGCTTGAACAACACCCAGCTGGGTGAGGCCTTCAGCGCCTTCGGCATCGCCTATATGCTCTTCCAGATCGTGGGCGGCTGGATCGGCGACAAGCTCGGGCCGCGGCTCACGCTCGTCGTCTGCGGGCTGATCTGGGCGGCCTCCACGATCGCGACCGGGCTCGTCGGCGGCCTCCTCTCCCTCATGGTCGTGCGCTTCGTCCTCGGCCTCGGCGAGGGCGCCACCTTCCCCACCTCGACGCGCGCGATGTCGAATTGGCTGGCCAAGGACAGGCGCGGCTTCGCCCAGGGCATCACCCACAGCTTCGCGCGGCTCGGCAACGCCATCACGCCGCCGCTCGTCGCCTGGCTCATCATCGTCTCCGGCTGGCGCAGCTCCTTCGTGGTGCTCGGCATCGTCAGCATCCTCTGGGTGCTGGCCTGGGGCTGGTACTTCCGCGACGATCCGCGCGCGCACAAGGGCATCTCGGCCGCCGAGGTCGCGGAGCTGGAGCCTTACCGCAGCGGCAGCGGTGCGGCGGCCGAGGCGGTACCCTGGCGCCGGCTGGTGCCGCGCATGATGCCGACCACGATCGTCTATTTCTGCTACGGCTGGACGCTTTGGCTCTATCTCACCTGGCTGCCCACCTTCTTCCGCGAGGGCTACCACCTCGACCTCAAGAACACCGCCTTCTTCTCCTTCGGCGTGCTCGCGGCCGGCGTGGTGGGGGACACCCTCGGCGGCGTCATCAGCGACGGGCTCCTGCGGTGGAGCGGGAGCCTCGTGGTGGCGCGGCGCAACCTCGTCGCACTCAGCCTGCTCGGCTCGCTCGTTTTCCTGCTGCCGGTGCTGCTCTTCCAGGACCTATTGCTGATAGCACTCTGCCTGAGCGCCGCCTTCTTCTGCCTCGAGGTGACGATCGGTCCGATCTGGTCGGTGCCGATGGATATCGCACCCCGATTCTCAGGTACGGCGAGCGGCATCATGAATACGGGCTCGGCCGCCGCCGGCTTCGCCTCGCCCTTCGTCTTCGGCTTGCTCGTCGACCTGACGGGCGACTGGCATCTGCCCTTCTGGGGCTCGATCGGGCTCCTGCTGCTCGGCGCCGTGCTCAGCTTCTGGATGCATCCCGAGCGGCCGGTCGAGGCGGCCGATGCCGCCCCTCCCGGCGTGCGGCGCTGACGCCTTCAGGCGGCGCTCACCACCTTGAGCTCGGGCTCCGGGCTGTCGATCAGCCGGTCCGGTCTGCAGTACTGACGCAGCTTGTTCACGTCGGTGAGCCGGATGCGGTGGCCGCGGACTTCAACCCCCATCGTGCGCAAGGAGGAGAAGGCGCGCGACAGGCTCTCGGGCGTCATGCCGAGCCGCGCCGCGATGAGGCGCTTGTCGTGCGGCAGCTCGACCAGGCCATCGGACCCGTTCTCCTCGGCAAGCGCCAGGAGATAGCAGCCCAGGCGCTGGGTCGAGGTCCTGAGCTTGAGGTCCTTCACTTGGCGCAGGAGTGCGCGGTATTGGCGCGCGAGAGAGGCGAGCATGGCGAGCGACAGGTTCGCATCATGCGCGATCGTCCGATGTACCGCCGCCGCCGGCACCATCAGGATGCGCGCCGGATGCACCACCTTCGCCGAGACCAGATAGGGCGTGTTGGTCAAGACCGCCGCGGACATGAAGGCCTCGATCGGCTTCAGGATTTCCACCACCGTCTCGCGCTCGTCGGGGGCGGTGCCGGTGAATTGCACGCTGCCCTCGAGCAGGACATAGAGGAAGTCCGGCAGGTCGCCCTGGCTGAACAGCACGGTCTGGCTCGGGAAGCGTTGCAGGAAGGCGCCCTTCGTCAGCGTGCCGAGGGTCTCCTCGGAAAGCTCCGAAAAGAGCGGGACGTCACGAAGTCTCTCGTAATCCTCAGGCTGCATTGCGCTTACTCCTTGGGAGTCAAATGGTTCCGAACGGGCCCGTACCCCGCCCGCTCCCATCGCATCGACCCCTCGCTGAGCGCATCACCCGCCTTGCGCAGCCGACCGCCGAACGGCCGGCCCGCCCCCTTACGAGCCTTTCCACCTCACTGACCTATCACATGAGACTTTCCGACAAAAGTTAAAATAACTTCAGACTCTTTCGTCGCGGGCGCTTGAGCAGGTGCGGCGCCGGCGAGCCCAGACGCGCGCCTGGCCGGGCAAAGGGTGCTGTCCGGGCGTCCTCAGTTGGCGACGATCTTCTTGGGCAGATAGCGGCCGTTCTCGATGCCCGAGAACATCTCGCTCAGCTGCGGATGGGAGAGCGGGCGGCCACTCTCGTCCGAGACGAGATTCTGCTCGGAGACGTAAGCGATATAGCTGGTTTGCGCGTTCTCTGCGAGCAGGTGGTAAAAGGGTTGATTGCGATGGGGCCGGAGGTCCTCGGGAATGGACATCAGCCACTCCTCGGTATTGGAGAAAACCGGGTCGACGTCGAAGATCACGCCGCGGAACGGGTAGATGCGATGCCGCACGATCTGCCCGATTTGGAACTTGGCCTGCCTCATGGCCCAATCCTCCAAGGTATTGACCCGAAAGGCAACACCGGCCGCGCGGCACGACAATCCGGATGCGGCGCACAGAGATCGTCTTCGAAGTGACATAAAACTGTCAATATATCGCAGTAGGATCGTCACCTGGTTGCAACTGGCGGCGCCTACCATCCGGCCACCCGTCAGACGACCCCTCGCCCGAGGGGTCGTGGGCGGCCCACTCCGTTCAGGGGAGACATTTCATGATGAAACGCGTTGCCATGGGCGCCCTCGCGGGCGCCGCCCTGCTCTTCGCCGTCGGCCAGGCCGAGGCAGCGGAAATATCCGGTGCGGGCGCCACCTTCCCTTATCCGATCTATGCCAAATGGGCGGATGCCTACAAGACCAAGACCGGGATTGGTCTCAACTACCAGTCGATCGGCTCCGGCGGAGGGATCAAGCAGATCAAGGCGAAGACGGTCGACTTCGGCGCCTCCGACATGCCGCTCGAGCCCAAGGACCTTGACGAGGCCGGGCTCATGCAGTTCCCGATGGTCATGGGCGGCGTGGTGCCGGTGGTCAACATCAAAGGCATCAACGCAGGTGACCTCAAGCTCACCAGCGCGCTTCTCGCCGACATCTATCTCAAGAAGATCACCAACTGGAACGACCCGGCGATCGCCACACTCAACCCGGGCGTCAAGCTGCCCGACGAGGCGATCACGGTTGTCCATCGCTCCGACGGCTCCGGCACCACCTTCATCTTTACCCATTACCTCTCCCAGGTGAGCCCCGAGTGGAAGCAGAAGGTCGGCGAGAACACCTCGGTCGAGTGGCCGGTGGGCGTGGGTGCGAAGGGCAACGAGGGCGTCGCCAATTACGCCAAGCAGATCGACGGCGGCATCGGCTATGTGGAGTATGCGTACGCGCTGCAGAACAAGCTCGCCTGGACCGAGCTCCAGAACGCGGCCGGCAAGTTCGTCAAGCCCACGGCAGAGGCCTTCATGGCCGCGGCCGCGAACGCCGATTGGCAGAAGGCGCCCGGCTTTTATCTCTTGCTGACCAATCAGCCGGGCGATACCAGCTGGCCGATCACCGGTGCCACCTTCATCCTCTTCTATAAGGTGCAGGACAAGCCGGACGTGGCCGCCGAGGTCCTCAAGTTCTTCGACTGGGCCTATCACGACGGCGGCAAGTTGGCCGAAGAGCTCGACTACATCCCGATGCCGGCCAATGTGATCAAGCTCGTGGAGCAGACTTGGGAGAAAGAGATCAAGTCCAAGGACGGCAAGCCGGTCTTTACGGCGAGCATGGTCATGAATTGAGGTTGCGCTCGTCCGCGGCAGGCGGTGCGTGCGGGCTGGCACGCTCCGCTCGCCGCGGCGCGTGGCCGAGCAAATTGCCGGCGCTGACACCGAGCGCTGACTTTCCCTTCCCATGGTAAGGAAGCCCATGGCAGTCGCCGAAACCGCCTCCGCTCGGCCACGCTTGGGGAGGATCGCGAAGCCCACGGTCGGCTCGACCACCTTGGGGGACAAGGTCTTCTTCGGGCTGACCTATTCCTTCGCCGCCTTCGTCCTCCTCATCCTTGCCGGCATCCTTCTTTCGCTTGTCATCGGCAGTTGGCCCGCTTTCAAAGAGCTCGGCCTCGGCTTCTTCACGAGCGCCTCCTGGAATCCCGTGACCGAGAAGTTCGGCGCCGTGGCCCCGGTCTACGGGACGCTCGTCACTTCCCTGATCGCGCTTCTGGTCGGCGTCCCCATCAGCCTCGGCATCGTCATCGTGCTGACCGAGTTGGCACCCGTATGGCTGCGCCGGCCGATCGGCACCGCGATCGAGCTCCTCGCCGCGATCCCGAGCATCATCTACGGCATGTGGGGCCTTTTCGTCTTCGTGCCTTTCTACAAGGCCTATATCCAGCCCGCGCTCGGCTCCACGCTCGGCAAGGTCCCCATCGTCGGCGCGCTCTTCAGCGGCCCGCCTTTCGGCGTCGGCATGCTGACGGCCGGCCTCATCCTCGCGATCATGATCCTGCCCTTCATCGCGGCGGTGATGCGGGACGTGTTCGAAACGGTGCCGCCGCTCTTGCGCGAATCCGCCTACGCGCTGGGGGCCACGACCTGGGAGGTGGTCTGGCACGTCATCCTGCCCTACACGCGCACGAGCGTGGTGGGTGCGGTCATGCTCGGCCTCGGCCGCGCGCTCGGCGAGACCATGGCGGTCACCTTCGTGATCGGCAATTCCAATGAGATCAGCGCGTCGCTCTTCATGCCGGCGACGACGATCTCCGCGACCATCGCCAACGAGTTCACCGAGGCAGTCGGCGATGTCTATTCCTCCTCGCTCATCGCCCTCGGCCTCACGCTCTTCCTCATCACCTTCGTCGTTCTCGTGCTTGCCAAGCTCATGCTGCGGCAGCTCGCGGGCAAGGTCCGGTGACCATGATCTCGCTCTATCGCCGACGCCGGTTTTTCAACTATTTCAATATGACGGCATCCGTGCTGGCGACCGCACTCGGCATCTTCGTCCTCGCCTCGATCCTGTGGACGCTCATCTCCTACGGCTTCCGAGGGCTGAGCCTCAGGATGCTGACCGACATGACGCCGCCGCCGGGGAGTGCCGGCGGCGTGCTCAACGCGATCTCGGGAAGCGTGGTGCTCACCGCACTCGGCATCGCCATCGGAGCCCCCATCGGCGTGCTCGCCGGCACCTATCTTGCCGAGTACAGCGAGCGCGGCAAGATCGCGGAGGCGACGCGCTTCATCAACGACATCCTGCTCTCCGCACCCTCGATCCTCATCGGGCTGTTCGTCTACGAGATCGCCGTGCTGCCGACGCATCATTTTTCGGCATGGGCGGGCGCGATCGCGCTTGCCCTCATCGCCATCCCCGTGATCGTGCGCACGAGCGAGGACATGCTGCGCCTCGTGCCGAACGACCTGCGGGAGGCGGCAACAGCACTTGGCGCGCCGCGCTGGAAAATGATCGTGCAGGTCTCCTACCGGGCGGCGCGCGCGGGCATCCTGACCGGCATCCTCCTGGCGCTCGCGCGCATCGCCGGCGAGACCGCACCCCTCCTCTTCACCGTGCTCAACAACCAGTTCTGGTCGAGCAACCTCGACGCGCCGATGGCCAACCTGCCGGTCGTCATCTTCCAGTTCGCGCTCAGCCCCTATACGGACTGGCAGCAGCTTGCCTGGGCCAGCGCGCTGCTCATCACAGCCAGCATCCTCGGCCTCAATATTTTCGTGCGCTTGACGCTCGGCAAGCGCGAGAAGCGTTCGTGAAGGGAAAGAATCATGCTCGGATCTTCCGCCTCCCAGGCGAGCCAAGAGGGCGATAAAAGGATCGAGTTGCGCGCGCCGGCGCCGGCGGCAAGCGCCGAGGATCCCGAGGCGGTCCCGCCCGCAGCGAAGATCGAGGTGCGGAACCTCAAATTCTATTACGGCCAGGCGCTCGCGCTGCGCTCGATCAGCATGCACATCTACGACAGGCGCGTGACCGCGCTCATCGGCCCTTCGGGCTGCGGCAAGTCGACGTTCTTGAGGACGCTCAACCGCATCTACGAGCTCTATCCCCATATGCGCGCCGAAGGCGAGGTCATCCTCGACGGCGAGAACATCCTCGGGGCCAATGTCGATCTCAACCGCTTGCGCGCCCGCGTAGGCATGGTGTTCCAGAAGCCGACGCCGTTCCCGATGTCGATCTACGACAACATCGCGTTCGGCATCCGCCTCTATGAGCGCCTCTCCACCGTCGAGATGGACGAGCGCGTCGAGCGGGCGCTCACCAAGGCGGCACTTTGGGGCGAGGTGAAGGACAAGCTGCGCGCCTCCGGCCTCAGCCTCTCCGGCGGCCAGCAGCAGCGCCTTTGCATCGCGCGCGCGATCGCGCTCAACCCCGAGGTGGTCCTCCTCGACGAGCCGGCCTCGGCCCTCGACCCGATCTCGACCCAGCGCATCGAGGAGCTCATCAAGGAGCTGCGCGAGGACTATACGGTGGTGATCGTCACGCACAATCTGCAGCAGGCGGCGCGCGTCGCCGATTACACGGCTCTCATGTATTTGGGCGAGCTCGTCGAGTTCGACGATACCGAGACGATCTTCACGCGGCCGAGCAAGAAGCAGACCGAGGACTACGTCACCGGCCGCTTCGGCTGAGCAAGAAGGAAGCGGGAGCGCGCCCTCGCTATTCGCCCGCACGCGGCTCGGCGGCGGGGCCCTTCTTGAAGAGGCGCCGGCCTTCGACATATTGCCAGTGGACGACCGCGGGGAGACCGAAGATCAGCTCGCGCAGGCGCTTGGCGAGCGAGAGCGCCAAGCCCGCCTCGGGCGGCACGCCGAGCATGGCGCCGAACAGCATGTAGCCGCCTTCCTGGACGCCGACCGCACCCGGCACCACGAAGCCGGCGCTGCGCGCGGCCTGGCCCAGACTCTCGAGGATGAAAGCGTCGCGCCAGCCGATCGCCACGCCCATGAAATGGAGGGCGAGCCACACCTCGAGCGAGCCGAGCACCCAGGCGAGCAGGTGCCAGGAAGCGCTCTCGGCGAGCGCTAAGGGGTTGCGGTGGATCGCCTGGATCGCCTCGTGCAGTCCCTTGACCCCTCCCAGGGAGAGCCAGCGGGTTTTATCGGCCACGCGTCCAAGCGCCTTCTCGATCAGCTTGAAGACTCCCAGGCGCTGGGAGACGACGAAGGCTGCGAGCAGCACCGCCGCACCGGCGAGGCCGAGGCCGAGGCCGGCGATGCCGCTTCCCCCCAGGTCGGCGCGCGTAAGGAGGGCGAGGCCCGCGAGCGTGAAGAGAAGCTGGGTCGCGACCTCGGTGGTCAAATCGACCACCACGGAGGCTCCCGCCCGATCGCCGCTCAAGCCCTTGAACGCGAGCATGCGCGCGCCGATGATTTCGCCGCCGATGTGGCCGAGCGGGAGCAGACCGTTGGTGCCCTCGCGGATCCAGCGGATGCGCATGAGGCGGAAGATGGGACGCGCAGTACCACGGCCGATCAGCGGGCGCCAGCCGAGCGCGCAGAAGAGAAGCTGTGCTGCATGGACGAGAACGAGGGGCAGGAGGCCCCAGCCCAGGGTCGAGAGCGTGCCGAACACCTCTCCCGCACCCTGATAGGCGATAAGGCCCACCGTCAGTGCCAGGCCGGCGAGCAGCGCAAGGCCAAGACCGAGCTTCATTACTCCTCATTCCCGCATGCGCGGCGGACGCGAGCGCCGGGACAAGCCGGCGGCAGCGGCGCTCAGGCGTGGTTCTCGCGCTGGCGCAGGAAGTGGAAGAACTCGACCCCCTCGCGCAAGCGGCGCTTCATCATCTCGGCACTCGTCAGCATTTCCCAGGTGAGCTCGGCGATCTTGCCCGGACGGAAATAGAAGCGCTTGTAGAAGACCTTGAGCGCGTCGAAAATCTCCTCGCTGGAAAGGTGCGGATACTGCAGCGAGCTGATCTGCAGCCCGTCGGAGGCGACGAGGCTGTCGCTGTTGTCATGCAGCCAGCCCTTCATGACCGCTTCGCGGTAAAGCTCGGTGCCCGGGTAAGGGGCCGCGAGCGAGACCTGGATGGTGTGCGGGTTCACCTCCTGGGCGAAGCGGATCGTCTCCTCGATGGTCCCCTTGGTCTCGCCCGGGAGTCCCACGATGAAGGTGCCGTGGATGGTGATGCCGAGCGCGCGGCAATCTTGCGAGAACTTGCGCGCAACGTCGACGCGCATGCCCTTCTTGATGTTGTGGAGAATCTGCTGATTGCCCGATTCGTAGCCGACAAGGAGCAGGCGCAGTCCGTTCTCGCGCAAGATCTTGAGCGTCTCGTAGGGCACGTTCGCCTTGGCGTTGCACGACCAGGTGACGCCGAGCCGGCCCAGTCCGCGGGCGATCTCCTCCGCGCGGGGGCGGTCGTCGGTGAAGGTGTCGTCGTCGAAGAAGAACTCCTTCACCTGCGGAAAATGGCGTTTGGCGTGGGCGATCTCGTCGACCACGTTTCCGGCGCTGCGCGTGCGATAGCGATGGCCGCCGATCGTCTGGGGCCACAGGCAGAAGGTGCAGCGCGACTTGCAGCCCCGGCCCGTATAAAGCGACATGTAGGGATGCAGGAGATAGCCGATGAAATAATCCTCGACCCTGAGGTCGCGCTTGTAGACCTCGGTGACCCAGGGAAGGGTGTCCATGTTCTCGATGATGGCGCGCTCGGGATTGTGCACCACCTCGCCACGGCACTTGTAGCTCACCCCGTCGACCTCGCCGAGCGGGCGCCCTTCAGCGATCTCCTTGATGGTGAAATCGAACTCGCTGCGGGCGACGAAATCGACGGCGTCGGAGGCGGCAAGCGAAGGGCCGGGCGAGACGGCGACATGGGCGCCCACCATGCCGATCATGAGTCTCGGATTGGCGGCCTTGAAGGCTTCCGCGACCTTCACGTCGGAGGGAAAGGAGGGCGTGCTCGTGTGCAGGACGAGGAGCTCGTGCTCGGCGGCGAGAGGCAGCAAATCCTCAAGTGCCAGGCCCCGCGCGGGCGCGTCGATGAGCCGGCTCTCCGGCACGAGGGCCGCCGGCTGGGCGAGCCAGGTCGGGTACCAGAAGGAGCGGATCTCGCGCTTGGCCTGATAGCGCGAGCCGGCGCCGCCGTCGAAGCCCTCGTAGGAGGGCGGGTTGAGAAACAGGGTTTTCATCGCGGCACCTAGGACGCCCTCAATTATTGATGACCAGCTGCCCGTCGGCCTGGACGGAGAATTTCTGCTGCCCCCACTCGACCCTGCGGCCGACGAAGCTGATCGCGCGAATGGCGAAGGTCAGAAGGTCGCGCAAGGGGACGAGCCATGGCCACAGGAAGCCTTCGCTGCCAAGGGTCGCCCGCGCCGCGAAGTGCATGAGCACGCGCAAGAGAAGCGCCAACCCGATGAGGATGAGCCCGCTCGAATGGAGCCCGGTCGCGATGCCGACGAGAATCGAGAGCGGCAGCGCATCGGTCACGAAGCTCAAGGCGTAGCCCTTCGGACGCACCG
>DATEQI010000420.1:0-16787 GCA_035272805.1 Alphaproteobacteria bacterium
CGCGGCGGATGGGCTCGCGATGCTTTCGCTGAAGGCAAGGGCGCGTGGGCCGAGCGCCTGGGCGGCCGCGGCTGCGACGCCCGGGTCGGCGCCGAGGCCGTCGATCGACGTGCCGTTGTCGGCGATCACCACGGCCGCCCCGCGGCCGTGAAGCGCCTCCGCGATCGCGCGGCCGATCCCCCGGCCGCCGCCGGTGATGAGCGCCACGCGCCCTTCGAGCTCGCCTGCCACTTGTCGCCTCCCCTGCCATTCGCGGCCGAGCGCCTATCATCGCCATCAGAGGCACCTCTGGCGACCCCCTTTGAAGACGTCCGCAAAGGGATTATTGTAAGGACATGACGAAATCATCCAAGCTCGCGCTCAATCACGCGCCTCCCGCTGCGAAAGCGCCAAGGAGTAAGGCATCCCATGGCGGCGCAAAGAAAGCCGCCGCTGCGCTGAAACTGGAGGAACGAGTGCGGGTCGCGACGCCCTTGCTCGACCGTCTCATTGCCGGGACCGCGGCAGTGACAAGCGGTAAGGAGGGAGGCACCAACCTCTCGCGTCTTACGCGTCAACAGCGGCTTTCGCGGCTTCGCGCCGCCCCCGTCATCGACGAAGATTGACGTGGCCGGCGCGCTCTGATCCGCGAGGATCGTCTATGCAGGCACCGGCAAGGACGTCATCGAGGGCGACCAATTTCGCAAGCACGTCGCGCTCAATCCAGAAGAGGAGGAGGATTATTTGCTGCTGATCGATTTGATCAGCAGCGGACAGGAAGTGCCAAATCGATTCTATGGCGCCACCGCGGGTCATGCCGATCGTCTGTTGGCCGATTACGGCGTGATGCACTTGCATCTCGGCGGGGCGGGATCGCCCACTCTCCTGTTTCTCATCCAATTTGCCGATAAGGTCGTTCTGCTCGAGACGAATACGCACCAGCGGTTCCGGCGCGAGTGTGCCGAGCTCATCCGGCAACATCGCTTGACGCCTGTGCCAAAGACCGCCGTGACAGTGAAGAAGAAACGGCGGCCCGCTCGGACCTCCCCTTCCAAACTGCCGGCGAAGCCAACGTAAGCCGGAAGCACAGGCCAAAGAGCGGCCGCAAATCCCTTTCCCACTGCAGGCTGTCGGGTGTATGCCCCGCGAGTTCGCATCGGCCGCCCGCCTTGCCAGCCGGTACGGCTTGCCGCCACAATAGGCGAGAGCGGACGGACAAGGAGAGGTTGGGGGATCATGTTTCTCTTGGCGGGCGACATTTTGCGCCGGACGGCGCGCCGGCTGCCTCGGAAGGCCGCCATCCTCTCTGGGGAGGAAAGGCTCGATTTCGCCGCCCTCGACGCCGCGGCGAACCGCTTCGCCAACGCGCTTGCGGCGCGCGGCATCGCCAAGGGCGAGACGATCGCCATCATGAGCGGCAATTACCCGGCCTACGGCATCGTCCACTTTGGCGCCGCCCGCGCGGGCGCAGTGCTCGCCAACATCAACGCCCGCGCCAGCGCCGCGGAAGCCGCGCGCATCCTCGCCTCGACCGAGGCGAAGCTCATCGTGGTGGAGGCGACCCTCGTGGCCCTTGCCGAGGCGGCCCGTCAAGAGGCAGGCGGCAGCGCGGAAATCGTCGCCTTCGGCGCCGGCCCCCGCGCCGTCGGCCGCAGCGCAAGCCTGGACGAGTTGCTCGCAGAGAGCGACGCAAGCGAGCCTCGCCTTGCGCTCAGCGAGGACGATCCGCTCGGGCTCACCTTCACCGGCGGCACCACGGGCCTGGCCAAGGGCGTGCTCGCCTCCCATCGCGCGCGCGGGCTGTCGGCGCTCACCACGCTCGTCGACTTCAACCTCGGCGAGGAGGACATCGCGGCCGTGGCGACCCCGCTTTTCCACGTGGCGGCACTCTACATCTGGTTCCATCCGGCGGTGATGTGCGGAGCGACGAGCGTGTTCCTTCCGCACTGGGACGTGGAGCGCTTCGTCGCCATGGTCGAGCGCCACCGCGTCAGCGCCGCGTTGCTCGTGCCGACGCAGATCAACGACCTGGTCAAGCACCCGTCGTTTGCGCCCGAGCGGCTGCGCACGCTCGTCAACATCAACCACGCCGGCATGCCGATGCCGGTCGCCCTCATCGAGCGCGTGCAACAGACGATGCCCTGGCTCGGGCTCACCGATCATTACGGCACCTCCGAGGCGGGGCCGCTCTGTGCGCGGCAGCCCCATCACCTGCCGGCGAAGGCGGGGAGCGTGGGCCGGCCGGCCTTCAACGTCGAAATCGAGATCCGCGGGCCGGACGGCAAAGCGCTCCCGCCCGGCCAGGTCGGCGAGGTGACGACGCGCGGCGAGCACCTCATGCTCGGCTATTACAAGGATGCCAGGGCGACCGCCGCCGCCTACAGGAACAACGACGGCTGGTTCTGGACGGGCGATCTCGGCTACGCCGACGAGGACGGCTTCATCGTGCTCGTCGACCGCTCCAAGGACGTGCTCGTGCAGGGCGGGGAGAACATCTTTCCCCTCGAGATCGAGCAGGTGCTCTACCGGCACCCGGCCGTGCTCGAGTGCGCGGTCATCGGCATTCCCGACGAGCGCTTGGGCGAGGTCCCCGCCGCGCACGTCGTGCTGCGGGCGGGATGTACCGCGAGCGAAAGCGAGATCATCGAGTTCTGCCTCAAGGCGCTGCCCCGCCACAAGCGGCCGCGCCGCGTCGCCTTCGTCGAGGGGCTGCCCAAGAGTGCCATCGGCAAGATCCAGAAGCACAAGATCCGCGATCCCTACTGGGCCGGCCGCGCGCGGCGAATCTGAGCGCGCAAGCAAGAGAGCGCGCTGCGAGCGCATTGGCGGGCAGCGCGGCTGCGTTGT
This sequence comes from Alphaproteobacteria bacterium, assembly GCA_035272805.1. Classification (GTDB taxonomy): domain Bacteria; phylum Pseudomonadota; class Alphaproteobacteria; order JACZXZ01; family JACZXZ01; genus DASPPM01. The sequence goes on from DATEQI010000420.1 coordinate 2,827, forward strand.
ATAGTCGGTGCCCGCGAGAGCCGCTGCGCGCGGCGGAGATCCTGGGAGGTACCTGCCATGGCCGCCAAGAAGCTCAAGTTCTCGGCATCCCACGCCAAGGACGCCGTCTTCAAGAGCGACGGCTTGAGAGCCTGCTTCGAGTACCGCGACCTCGGCATCAACGAGGCGACCGGCGGCCGCGCCATGGCCCATGTCATCCGCGCCAAGAAGGGCGACCATGGCGGCTTCGGCTGGCACAAGCACAAGCTCGACTTCCAGATGTATTACGTGCTCAAGGGCTGGGTGAAGTTCAACTACGAAGGGGTGGGCGAGGTCGTCGCCCGGGCGGGCTCCTGCGTGCACCAGCCGCCCGGCATCCGCCACGCCGAGCTCGACCATTCCGACGACCTCGAGCTGATCGAGATCACCCTCCCCGCCAAGTTCAAGACGGTCGAGGTCGGGGCCCCTCGGCCCGCGCGCACGAAGAGCGCCACCCCGAGAGCGGCGCGCGCCAAGCCGGCGCCCGGCGCCCATGGCAGGTAATGACCCGCGTCAGCTACGTAGTCACCGTCTACAACAAAGCACCTTATCTTCCCTTCCTCCTCGACGGGCTCGCCCGGCAACGCGGCGGCTTCGCGCGCGAGTTCGTCTTCGTCGACGACGGCTCGAGCGACGGCAGCCTCGAGGCGCTCCGCGCGCTCACCGCGGGCTGGGCCGACTGCCGCATCATCTCCCAGCCGAACGCGGGGCCGTCAGTCGCCATGAATGCCGGCCTCGCCGCCGTGCGCGGCGACTTCGTCAAGGCCCTCGACGGCGACGACATGCTGACACAGGGTGCGACCTCGCTCCTCCTCGAAGCCGTCGCAGGGACGGGTTGCGGGCTCGCCTTCGGCACGGGCGGCAGCTACCGCAGCGAGGACGGGCTCGCGCGGGCGCGTGCGGCGGCGGATGAGATCGAGCAAGCGGCCGCCGCCGAGCCGCTCGCGGACACGCTTCGGGAATGCCTGCGCCGCGCCCAGACGACACCTTCGGCGTGGCTCGCGCGCGCCGAGCTCGTCCGCGCGAGCGGGGGCTGCGACCCCGACGTCCTCGTGCAGGATTATTCGATCGAGCTGCGTCTGGCCCGGCTCGCGCGCTTCGCGCGCACGCGAGCGACCGTGTTCCTCGCCCCCGAGGAGGCCCCCGGCCGCCAGTCCGAGCACGGCGCCCAGGAGCTCCACGACGTGAACCTGGCCCTCGCCAATTTCGTGGCCACCACACCTGAGCTTGCGCCCGAGCTCAAGCGCTATGCGCTCAAGCGCGCCGCCGGCCGCGCCTGGCATTACGCCCGGCGCCAGGGCAAGCGCGGCTGGCTCTCCCGCGAGTTCAGAGAGTTCGTGGCGGCACACCTCGGCTGGGGTGCCGACGACGGCGCGCGCATTCGCTCGAGCTGCCGCATCTTTCGCGAGTTGGCGCCGATCCGGCTCATGCCCGGCGAGTGCCGCCGCCGCCCGCTCGGGCGCAACCGATGACACACGGCACGGCGGCGGGCGCGGCCGGGAGGGGCTATGCGCTGAAGGCGGGGCTGCTGCTTGGCGCCATCCTTGCGCTCAAGCTCCTGCTGCTCTTCTGGCTCGGCGCCTCGCTGTTCCCGGACAGCTACGGCTATTTGACACTCGGCGACGACATTCTGGCGAGCCGTCGTTGGCTCGACGACGGCGCCTGGCTGAGCGGGCCGCAGCCCCTCGCCATCCTCAGGCCCTACGGCTATCCGCTCCTCATCGCCCTTGCCAAGCTCGTCTCCCCCAGCCACTTCGCGCTGCTCGCAGCCACCGTGCAATGCGTCGCCTCGGTCGCAGCACTTGCCGTCGTTGCAGCCGCCCTTCCCGCTCTCGTGCGCCGCACCGCACTCCGTTACGCGATCCTCGTGCTCGCCGCCATCTCGGGCTCGAGCCTCTACGACGTCGTGATCCTGAGCGACAGCCTCTATGCGAGCCTCTTCATCGCGGTCGTCTTTCTCATCGTCATGGAAATGACCGGGCAACTGCGGCTCGGAGCGGGCGCACTCCTCGGCCTGGGATTTCTCTGGGGCGGCTCGATCTGGATGCGGGACGTGGGGCTTTATTTCACGCTCTTCCCGCTCATCGGGCTCGTCCTGTGCGGCCGGCTGCGCGCCAAAGGCATTTTAGCGACGCTCGGCTCGCTCGCCGCCTTCCTCCTGCCCGTCATAGCACTCGTGGCGATCCACATGCTGTGGAACGCGCACCGCACGGGCCATGCCCTCTTGAGCGTCGTCGACAGCGTCAACTGGCTCTGGCCGTCCATCAACATCGAGACCTTGGGACTCGGCAATCCCTTCGACGGCGCCGACCTCGTCTCGCGCATCGCCATGAGCCACGACATAGCACCCGGCCTGGCCGGCATGTATCAGCTCGTGGACATCCTGTGGCGCGAGTACGGCCTCGATCCGCTCGAGATCAGACACGCGACCTTGAGCCACTTCCTCGCCATGCTGGGCCGCCATCCCTTCACCTATCTCGCGACCGTCGTGCACAATCTCCAGCCCGAGCGCCTCGCCGACCTCCTCCTCAATCCACTCGCGAACCTCAACGATTTCCTCCAGCTCGGCCCGAGGGCGTCCGCGCGCGTGATCCCCGGCGTGCGCGAGCTGCGCGAAATGCCGCGCGCGGGCCTCATCTGGAACGCGGCGGCCTTCGGCCCCCCCCTCATCGCGCTCGAGATCGTGGCTCTGGCCGGACTCGCGACCCTTGCGATCGGCACGCCGCTGATGGCGCTCAGGCGACGCCGCTCCGAGCCGCGCGGCCGCCACGCGGCGGCGGCCTTCCTCTGGCTCACCTTCATGGGCGTCATCGGCGCCTTTGCGCTGCTCCATCTCGAGATGCGCTATGTGCTGCCGGTGATCCCGGCGGCGCTTGTCTCGCTCGGCTACTGCCTCGATGGCGTGCCATGGCGGCGGCGGCGTGAGGCGAGCAAGTCTACGCACGCTTAAGGCGGCGTCTTGTCGCGCTGAATATGTTCCTGTATCGTTCCGTTCACCCGACCCCTTCGAGGCGACGCCCATGCGGCTCTATTCCGGTCCCTTGAGTCTTTTCGCCCGCAAGGTCGAGATGGCGCTCTACGAGAAAGGCCTGCCCTTCGAGCGGGTGATGGTGCCCTTCACCCAGGCCCAAGGGTACGCGCCGAAGCATCCCGCGGTGCTGGCCGCCAATCCCAAGGGCCAGGTCCCGGTGCTGGTCGATGGCGATTTGACACTTTTCGATTCGACGCTGATCTTCGAGTATCTGGAGGACGCCTACCCCTCGCCGCCGCTCCATCCGGCGACAGCCGTGGAGCGCGCGCGCTGCCGCCTCCTCGAGCTCTATGCCGACGAGATCCTGCTGGCAGACGTGCGCGCTCTGATGTACCGCACCGAGCCGCCCGACCCCGACCCCGCACGCCAGCGCGCCCGCGAGGAGGCGGGGCGGAGTGCCGAGGCGGCGATCCCCCTCCACTACCGGCATCTCGACGAACGGCTGGCGCACAAGGATTATCTCTGCGGCAGCTTCACCTTCGCCGACATTGCCGTGTTCATGACCGTGCTCTATGCGCTCCGCCTCAAGGGGCCAAGCCTTGACGGCTTCCCGGCACTCGCGGCCTGGTACGAGCGCGTGAGAGCGCGTCCGGCGATCGCGCGCGTCGCGGCCGAGATCGCCGCCGCGGACCGCGAGCTCTCCCAGCACCTCGTTGCTTGATGTCACGGGCCGGAGGCGAGCGCCCGCGGGCTAAGCCGCGCGCACCGCCACGTCCATGGCGCCGATGCCCGCGATCTCGCAGTGCATGACATCGCCGGGCTTGACCGGCGCCACGCCCTCGGGCGTGCCGGTCATGATGACGTCGCCGGGATGGAGGGCATAGTAGGCCGACGCGTACTCGATCAGCCTGGGCACGTCGAAGATGAGGAAGCGCGTCGAGGAGCGCTGCCGCACTTGGCCGCCGACCGCGATGGAGAGCTCGAGATCGCCCGGGTCGGCGATCTCGTCCTTGGTGACGAGCCAGGGGCCGAGCACCGAATAGCTGTCGATCGACTTGCGCTGGCTGCGGTCCTCCGTACCCCGCACGGTCATGTCGAGACCGATCGCGTAGCCGGCGATGTGGTCGATCGCGGCTCCGCACGGGATGCGGTCGCCGCCCTTGCCGATCACCACCGCGAGCTCGACCTCGTGGTCGTTGCGCCGGTCGGGAAAGCGCAGCGCCACCCCTTGCGACGGCCCTACCAGCGAAGTGGGGGACTTGAGGAAGAGGCCGTACTCGGCGATGGTCTTCACCTCCCTGCCGAAGCTGATGCCCTGATCGGTGACCGACTCGGCCTGGTGCTTCAGATAATTGACCGGTGCTGCGATGATCCTGGGCGGATTGGCGACGGGGCTCAGGAGAGCGCAGGAGGCGAGCGGCTTGCGCACGGCCTTGGGCTCGAGCGCGCGCACCCGGGCCATGACCGCGCCGAGATGCGCGATGAGGAGGTCGCCCGGCGGCAGCGGATAGCTGAGGCGAGGCAGCACCTCGAGGGCCGCGCTCACGTCGAGCACATGATCGCGCTTAACGAGCCCGAGGCGATCGTCGTCGAAACGGCAAAGCCTCACCGCGCGTCTCCCCTCTCACACCCCGAGATAGCGGTGCTGCAGCTCGACGTTCTCGCGCAGCGCCTCCGACGTCCCGTGCCAGACGATCTGGCCCTTCTCCAGAATATAGTGGCGCTCCGCGATACGGGTCAGCGCATCGATGTTCTTGTCGATGACGAGGATCGACTGGCCCGCCGCCTTGAGCGTGCGGAGGCAGCGCCAGATCTCGCTGCGCACCCGCGGCGCCAGCCCCTCCGTCGCCTCATCGAGAATGAGAAGCCGCGGATTGGTCATGAGCGCGCGGCCGATCGACAGCATCTGCTGCTCGCCGCCCGAGAGCAGCCCGCCCATGCTGTTGAGCCGCTCCGCAAGCTCCGGGAAAAGCTCGAGCACGAGCTCGAGCGTCCAGGGCCGCGGCGCGTCGGCGCGATTGGCGGCGGTCGCGACAAGGTTCTCGCGCACGGTCAGGTTGGGAAAGACCTGGCGTCCCTCGGGCACCAGGCCGAGGCCGCGCTCGGCGACGCGGTAAGACGGCAGCCCCTGGATCGCCTTGCCCTCGAACAGGATCTCCCCCGCGCGGGGCGGCACGATGCCCATGAGGGCGGAGATGGTGGTGGTCTTGCCCATGCCGTTGCGGCCCAGAAGCGTCACCACTTCTCCTTGGCGCACCTCGAAGGAGATGCCGAAGAGCACTTGGCTCTCCCCGTAGCCGGCCGCGAGCCCGGAGACCTCGAGCATCACGGTGCCGTCTCCTCGCCGAGATAGGCCTGGCGCACCTCGGCGTTGCTCCGGATCGCCTGGGGCGTCCCGGTGGCGATCGCGCGGCCGTAGACGAGCACGGTGATGCGGTCGGCGAGTGCGAAGACGGCGTCCATGTCGTGCTCGATGAGGAGGATGGTGAGCTTGCCCCTGAGGGTCGAGAGAAAGCGCACCATGCGCGCCGAATCCTCGGGCCCCATGCCCGCCATCGGCTCGTCGAGCATGAGAAGCCGCGGACGGCCGGCAAGCGCAAGTGCGATCTCGAGCGCGCGCTTCTCGCCATGCGCCAATATCGCCGCCGGCACGTCCGCACGCGCGCCCAGGCCCACCTGCTCGAGGATGGCGCGCGCCGGCTCGCGCAAGGCCGCTTCCGCGCGCGCCGGACGCCAGAAGCGGAAGCTGTGCCCGGCCTGGGCCTGGACGGCGAGGGCCACGTTGTCGAGCGTGGTGAATTCCCTGAACACGCTCGTGATCTGAAACGAGCGGGCGAGCCCCCGGCGCACGCGTTTGTACGTTGGCAGTCGCGTCACGTTCTCGCCGGCAAAACGGATGGCGCCCCCATCGGGCATGAGCTCGCCGGCAAGCTGCGCGATGAGCGTGGTCTTGCCGGCGCCATTCGGTCCGATGACGGCGTGGAGCTCGCCCGCGGGAACTTCGAGCGACACCTGGTCGGTCGCGGTGAGGCCGCCGAAGCGCTTGACGAGGCCCTCGATCGCGAGCAACGCCTCAGCCACGACCGGCCTCCTCGCTCCCCGCGAAGATGCCGAAGATGCCGCGTTTGGCGAAGAGCACGACCAGGACGAGGATCGGACCGAGGATCGCCTGCCAATGCGAGGTGAAGCCGGAGAGCAGATGCTCGAGCACGAGATAGGCGACAGCACCGAGAACCGGTCCGAAGAGCGAGCCCATGCCGCCGAAGATCACCATCATCAGGACTTCGCCGGAGCGGGTCCAATGCATGATCGAGGGCGAGACGAAAAGGGTCAGGTTCGCGAGAAGAGCTCCGGCCACCCCGCACATGACGCCCGAGATCACGAAGGCGGCAAGCCTGTAGCGGAAGGTGGGGAAGCCGATGGCGTGCATGCGGCGCTCGTTCGACTTGACGCCGCGGATCACCATGCCGAAGCGCGAGGCGACCAGCCGCCGGCCGACGAAGAAGAAGAGCAGCAGGAGCGCGAGCACCAGGTAATAGAGGATGCTCGCGTTGTCCAAGTCGAGCGCGCTGCCGAACTCGCTGTGCGCGACGATGTTCATGCCATCGTCGCCGCCGTAGACGTTGAGGCTGACGCCGAGGAAGTAGATCATCTGGCTGAAGGCGAGCGTGATCATGATGAAATAGACCCCGCTCGTCCTCAGCGAGACGGCGCCGATGGCAAGCGCGGCAAGGGCCGAGGCCGCGACCGCAACCGCGAAATGCAAGGGGCCGTCGGTGATGCCGTAATGGCTCAGGATGCCGACCGAATAGGCGCCGATGCCGAGGTAGGCGGCGTGACCGAAGCTCACCATGCCGCCGTAGCCGAGGATGAGGTCGAGGCTCAAGGCTGCGATCGCGAAGATGAGGATGCGCGTGAAGAGGTCGAGATAGAAGGGCTCGGCGAGCACGGCCGCAAGCGGCGGGACCGCGGCGAGCGCAAGCGTCCCGAGGGCCACGGTGAGCGCCCCTCTGCCGAGCCGCATGGCCTAGCTCACACGGGAGGGGAACAGGCCCTGGGGCCGGAAGAACAGCACGGTCGCCATCAGGATGTAGATCAGCATGGAGGCGAGCGCCGGGCCCGCGTTGTCGGCCGCCGCCGGCGCCATGACGGTCGCGAGCAGCGGGCGGAGGAAGGCGCGGCCCATGGTGTCGACGATGCCCACGAGGAGGCTCGCGACGAAGGCGCCCCGGATCGAGCCGATGCCGCCGATCACGATCACCACGAAGGCGAGAATGAGCACATTCTCGCCCATGCCGGACTCGACCGTGAAGATCGGCCCGGCCATGAGGCCGGAGAAAGCCGCAAGTGCCGCACCCAAGGCGAAGACGAAGGTATAGAGCAGCGTCACGTTGACGCCGAGCGCGCCCACGATGACGCGGTTGCTGGCACCCGCGCGGATCAGCATGCCCAAGCGCGTCTTGGCGACCAGAAGATAGAGAAGGAGCGCCACCACGAGGCCCACGACGATGATGGCAAGGCGATAGGAGGGAAAGGGCGCCCCCGGCAGGATCTCGACCTGACCGGAAAGAAATTCGGGAACGCTCGCGTAAAGCGCCGTGGGACCCCAGATAATGCGCACCATCTCGTCGAAGAAGAGGATGAGCCCGAAGGTGGCGAGCACCTGATCGAGATGCTCGCGCGTATAGAGCGCGCGGAACACCACGACCTCGATGACGATGCCGACGAGAACGGCCGCGGCGAGGGCCGAGCCGATGCCCAGGACAAAGGAGCCGCTCGCCTGGAAGACGTAGGCGCAGACGTAGGCGCCGATCATGTAGAGCGAGCCGTGCGCGAGGTTGATCAGGTTCATGATGCCGAACACGAGCGTCAGCCCGGCCGCCATCAGGAACAGCATGACGCCGAACTGCACGCCGTTCAATCCCTGCTCGAGGACGAGAAGCGGCTGCATCGACCGGACCTTGCCTAGACCTCGGGCTGCAACACCAGGGCCGCTCCCTCACCCTTCCCATCGCGTCGCGATGGGCCCCCTCCCTCTCCCGCATGCGGGACGGGGTATAGGGATAGGGGCACGAGTTGACACTTTTGGCAACACGTAAACATTAACTAGGCCGTGAACTCATAAATTGGACGGATAAGGGAAAGGGAGCTATCGCGTGCCCAAGATCTCGTCGGCGTAGATCTCGGCGATCGTGCGGGCTCCCGCGGCATCCGTGTGCATCCCGGTTACATTTATCTTGTACCGCTCATTGAGCTTGTTGAAGTCGATCATCTCGATATCCGTCTTATGCTGCTGCAAATAGGACGCGATCATCTGCATGATTTCCGATTTGGAGATGCCGCTCGGGTCCAAGTGGGCAGTGTCCTCCACCAGCTGCAGCCCGACGATGAAGCGCGCGCCGCTCGCCTCGACGATTGTTTTGTATTCCTCCAAATTTCCGAAGTACGCTTCGACGATCCCGCGGCGCGGATCCATTTTGGCAATCTGATCGAACTTTTCGAATTCGAGCGGGTCGAAATTGCCGGCATGGAGGATCTTGTTCCACTTGATCTCATTGTCCTGGATCAACAAACCGAGATCGCGAAACTGCGGCGGCAGTGTGGCCGCGTACCAAAGATCGGTCCACATTGAATGGGTGATGACGATTGCGGGGTGGAGGCGGTAGGCCAGGTGGACGAAATACGAGATCTCGTTCGACGTGGTTGCGCCGTTCACCGCCAAGTTGACGACGCGCCAATTGGTGTGCGTGCGTTCGTGGAGGATTTCCTCCAAATATTCGGCGATAGTCTTGGGGTGCAAGAACCCGGCAAGCTCGCTGTTTCCCGTCATGACCACGTATCGGTAGCGGCCCGGTGGGTCGAAATAGGCGTCGAAATAGTTGCGGAAGCCGAAGAAGTCCTTGGGCGACGGAGGTGTGCCGTAGGCGCCCGCCAGCTCAACAAGCGGATGATAGCGGATTTCGCCGTCTTTGCCGTTGGGGCCCCGGATGAACGGATTGAAGTCCAGTTTCGGCAGTTCCTTCTCGCTCGTGTCGCGGGCGACGGGACTGCGCAACACGCGAGCGAATCCATGCAGCGAAAGCATCTTTCTGGCCTCGACTGCCCATCCCTCGTACCACAGCTTCGTCCGATCGACGAGCTCGACGCGCACGCCGGCGAGCAGGAGTGCGGCGACGATGACGATGCCCAATGTCATGCCGAGCGGTATCTCGCGTAGACGGTTCACGGTCGACCTCCCAATCGAACGTCAGAATTGAAAGTAAATAAACGGACTCTGATACGGCGGCTTCAGGACGCTGATAATGACCAAAATCAGCGCGACCCAACCGACGCGGGCCGGCGCAGACCACGCCGCCCACGGCTCCAGTCGATCGGTCCTATATTGGTAAAGTTCGAAAGCCATGAACGGCAGGGCGTAAGCGCAAACGCGCGCGGCACTCGCCATGTCGAAGTCGGCCAACCGGGTGTGAAGCAAGACCAGACCCAACTTGTCATAGACGTCGTGAATGCCGTGCGCCCGAAAGATGAGCCAGCCGAAGCACGTCAGCTGAAAGTACAGGATCACGCGCAGCCAGAGATAGAACCCCGACGCGGCATGTTGCAGGCCTTCCTCCCTCGGCTTGCCGCGCCGCCAGGGGAGAAAGAGACAAAGCAGCAGCCCGTGGTAGACGCCCCATAAGACGAAATTTCCGCCGGCCCCGTGCCAAAGCCCTCCCAACGCCATGGCGATCATCAGGTTGACATAGGTTCTCGCCGTGCCCAACCGGTTCCCGCCGAGCCGGATGTAGAGGTAGTCGCGCAGCCACGTGGAGAGTGCAATGTGCCAGCGGCGCCAAAAGTCACTGGGATCGATGGCAAAATAGGGCAAGCGAAAGTTCAGTGTCATCTCGATTCCCATCATCCGCGAGATTCCCCGCGCGATCGAGGTATAGCCCAGAAAGTCGCCGTAGATTTGGAAGGCGAAGGCGTAGGTGCCGAGCACGATGTCGGCGCCGGTCGCGCGGACGTTGCGGAAATGCTCATCGACGATGATGGCCATGTTATCGGCCAGCACGACTTTGACGACATATCCGTAAAGGGCCAGGTAAAAGCCGGAGAGAATCGTCTCCGCCGTGAGATGCCGAGGCTCCTCTATTTTGACGAGCAGCTGCTTCGCCCGCTGGATGGGGCCGGCCACCAGGTGCGGAAAATAGGCAACATAGGCGCCGAAATTCACGAGACTCGTCGTGGGCGCTATCTTCCTGTCGTAGACGTCGATGACGTAGCTGAGCGTTTGAAACGTGTAGAAGGATATGCCGGCGGGAAGCACCGCCTGGAGAAGGGGAAGCGGCAGATCGAGCCCGACGCCGTGGAGGGCGGTGCGCGCCGAGAGCACGAAGAAGTCGTAATACTTGAAGGTCGCGAGAATGCCGAGCTGGGTCGCGAGCGAGATGAGGAGAGAGATTTTCCGCAGATCGACCGTGGCCGCGGCGTTGCGGCCGACTGCCGTGCGGTCGACGTTGTACATAACCAAGGCGATGTAGAAATCGAGGAGCGTGCTGACTAACAGCAGGCCGCAAAAGCGCCAATCGAACCAGGCATAAAAGAAATAGCTCGTGCCCAGCAGAAGCAGGTTTTGCGCGCGATGCCGCTTTGCGAGGGCGAGATAAATTCCGTAGACGACGGGAAAGAAGATGAGGAAATCCGGCGAGATAAAATTCATGCCCGCATGCCTGGCAGAGAGGTGTCCGGCGTCAGGCAGAGGCACTCGCGGGTGAAATCATCCGCCATGGTGAGGGCGTCGGAACGCCGGCTGTCGCTCAGCATTTTGCCGGCGAAGTTGAGCGACCAGCGCAGGTTTGGCCCGTGGCCGCACTTGTGGTCACGGTGAAAATCAGCGCCAACATCACTCCGAGAAACCGTAGCATCGTACGGGCCCCCGCCCGCCAACTGCGACTAGCGACAGAATGACACTGATCCCCTTGCGCCGGATTTTCCATTTTCCCCGGGGCGGCAGTGGCGATGCCACCCTCGATCTTCAGCGCGCACCGCCCCGTTGCACCACCGAGCCAGATCCCTGGATGAAAGACGGGCTCACGTCATAATGTTTGCATGTTGCCAAAAGTGACAACTAACAGCCCTCTCCCTATACCCCTACCGCAGGCGGGGGAGGCTGGCCGCGAAGCGGCGGGTGAGGGAGCGAATCGCGAATTTCCGGGTCGCCGACAGGCCGCCTCACTGCATCTTGCACTCCTCGTAGTAGGCGTCCTTGTGGTCGGTGAAGACCGTGCTCTCGAGCTTGCGGACGTGGTTCCCTTCCGCATCCTTGACGATCTTGAAGAGATAGAAGTTCTCGATCGGGAAGTGGTTGGTGTTGTACTTGTAGGGTCCGCGCACGGAAGCGAAGTCGGCCTTGTCGAATGCCGCGAGCAGCCCTTTCTTGTCGGCGAGGTCGCCTTTGACGGCCTTCACCGCGTTGTCGATCAGCGCAATCGCATCGAAGCTCTCGGCCGCGTAGAAGGAGGGGTAGTAGTTGTACTTCTTGCGGAAGGCGGCGACGAACTCCTGATTGCGCGCGTTCTTGAGGTCGGGCGACCAGAAGCCCGTCTCGTAATTGCCGTCGGCCGCGTCGCCGATGGCGGGCAACACGGTCTCGTCGACCGAGAACACCGAATAGAGCGGAATCTTCTCGCGCAGTCCGGATTGCGCGTATTGCTTGATGAACTGGATGCCCATGCCGCCCGGATAGAAGACCATCACGGCTTTCGGATTGGCGGCGCGGATCTGGCTGATCTCGGCCTGGTAATCCGCCTGGCCGGGCTTGGTGTAGACCTCGTCGACCAGCTTGCCCTTGAAGTAACGCTTGAACCCCGCGAGCATGTCCCTGCCGGCGGCATAGTCGGGCGCCATGATGTAGACATCGGTCATCTTCTGGTCGCTCATGTATTTGCCCATGGCCTCGGGCGTCTCGTCGTTCTGCCAGGAGGTCGAGAAGAAATTGGGCGCGCACATCGCGCCCGCGATCTCGTGCGGCCCGGCATTGGCGCCGATCAGGATGGTTCCGGATTTGATGATCGGCTGGTAGGCCGCCAGCAGCACGTTCGACCAGATGAAGCCGGTCATGAAATCGACCTTGTCCTTCTTGAGCATCTCCTCGGCGACCTCGCGGCCCACGTCGGGCTTGAACTGGTCGTCGCCGTAGATGATCTCGGCCGGGAGCCCGCCTATCTTGCCGCCCAGCATCTCGAGCGACAAATCGGCCGCGTCCTTCTGGTGCTTGCCGATGACGCCCTGCGGGCCCGAAAGCGTGGTGACGAAGCCGATCTTCACCTTGTCGGCCGCGAGCGCCGGTGCCGCGATGAGGCAGAGCGCCGTGGCAGCCGCGATCAGTTGCTTGTTCATCGTTATCCTCCCTGACGAATGGCAGCGGCGAAAGCGAAGTCTACTCGACCTTGCCGGGCACGGAAACCGCTTTGCTGCGCCGTCCCCGCCGGCTCAGGCGCCCCGCCGGGCCTTCTCGAGGCCCTCCTCCTCGAGCGCGCCGATATTGTCGTAGACCCGCACCAGCATGGCCTTGAGCGCTTCGGCATCCGCCCGGTTGAAATCCCGCAGCGCCACGTCCTCGTAGTGGAATGCCTGCGGGATGATCCTTTGGGTGAGGCGGGCGCCGGCCTGGGTGAGCTCGACGAGGACGCGCCGCGCGTCCGCGCTCGCCCGCTCGCGGCGGACGAGGCCGCGGCGGTCCATCCCGGCGAGGAGGCGCGAGAGGGTGGAGACCTCGATCGAGGTCGCCGCGGCGAGCCGGCCCACGCGTTGGCTGCCGCGATGGCGCAACGCCGCCAGCACGCGCCACATCGGCAATGTTATGCCGTAGGCCGCGAGCTCCTTGCCGAAGGCGCCTGCGAGGCGGACGCCGATGCGGTTAACCAGATAGGGCAGATACGACGCGAGATCGAACATCTTGGTGAGACCCTGCGAAGGCGGGAGCCACGCTCGCCATGAATTTGGCCATCTGCTCCTTGACCAGGCCGTGCGGTTTGTTGCCGACATTGAAATAGAGAATCACCTCCTCGATGCCGGCGGCCTCGACCCGCTTGAGCGTCTCGATGATCTTCTGCGGCGAGCCGAGCAGGATCGATTTGTCGCTGAGATCCTCCTTGCGCATGCCCTTGAGGATTTCCACGATGCGCATGAAGTACTGCATGGTCGGCGGCGCCTTGGCCGGGTCCTTCGGGAAGGCGGGCAGCACGCAATGCCGGAAGTAGCTCATCAGCGCCTCGCGCCCGTAGTCCTCCTCGGCGGCCGTGTCGGCGATATGGATGAAGTAGCTGCACATCGCCTTGCCGGGCCTCGTACCCTCCTTGGCGCACTCGTCGCGGTAGGCCTCGACCGCCTTGGCAAGGTCGCCGAAGGTCATGGCGGCGGCGAAGGGGGCGAAAATGATGTTGAGGCCCCTCTTGGCGGCGATCTCCATGCTCGAGCGCGAGAAGCAGGCGATGAAGAAGGGGATCGGCTTCTGCACCGGTTTCGGCGTGATCGCCATGTCCCTGATGGTGTAATGCTTGCCCTCGTAGGACCATGGTCCAGGCTCGTTCCATGCCTTGAGCAGGATGTCGACCCCTTCCGCGAAGAGCTCGATCGATGCCATGAAATTGGCCCCGAAGGGCTCGTATTCGCGCCGGTCATAGCCGCGCCCGGCGGCGAAGTCGACGCGCCCGCCGCTCAGCAGATCGAGCGTGGCCCATTCCTCGGCGACGCTAAGGGGATGGTGAAGCGGCAGCACGGCGACCGCGGGTGCCAGGCGGACCCGCTTCGTCAGCGGCACGATGCTGGCAAGCAGCGTGCCCGGACAGGAATTGACGCCGAGGGAGTCGAAATGATGCTCGCCGATCCAAACCGAGTGCATGCCGAGCTCGTCGGCAAGGAGCGCCTGCTCGCGGATATCCAGGATGAAGCGCTCGGCGCTGCGCGGATTGTCGGGGTAGTGATTATC
>DATEQI010000421.1:0-4562 GCA_035272805.1 Alphaproteobacteria bacterium
CGGCGTCACCAAGCTCTCGCGCATCGAGCTGCAATCGGAGGCGAGCCGGCAGGCCGAGAACTTCCGCAAGCTCCTCCTCGCCATGTCCGAGGACATCCGCGTGCTGCTCGTCAAGCTCGCGGACCGGCTCCACAACATGCGCACCCTGCGCTACATCCCGGACAGCGAGCGCCGGCGCCGCATCGCGCGCGAGACGATGGACATCTATGCGCCGCTCGCCGAGCGCATCGGCATGCACGACATCAAGGACGAGCTCGAGGATCTGGCGTTCGCCGAGCTCAATCCCGACGCCCGCGAGTCGATCGTCGCGCGCCTCAAGTTCCTGCGCGAGCAGGGCGGCGATCTCGTCGAGCGCATCATCAAGGAGCTGACGAGGATTCTCCGCGAGGACGGGCTCGAGGCCCAGATCACGGGGCGCGAGAAGCAGCCCTACTCGATCTGGCGCAAGATGCAGAAGCGCAACGTCGCCTTCGAGCAGCTCTCCGACATCATGGCCTTCCGCATGGTGGTCGAGACGGTGCCCGATTGCTATAAGGCGCTCGGCATCCTCCACAGCCGCTACCCGGTCGTCCCCGGCCGCTTCAAGGACTACATCTCGCTGCCCAAGCCGAATGCCTACCGCTCGCTCCACACCGGCGTCTTCGGCCCCGAGAAGCAGCGCATCGAGATCCAGATCCGCACGCGCGAGATGCACGAGGTCGCCGAGAACGGCGTTGCCGCGCATTGGGAATACAAGCAGGGCACGCCGACCGACGGCAAGCGCTACCGTTGGCTGCGCGAGCTCCTCGAGATCCTCGAGCACGCCTCCAACCCGGACGAGTTCCTCGAGCACACCAAGCTGGAGATGTTCCGCGACCAGGTGTTCTGCTTCACGCCCAAGGGCGATCTGATCGCGCTGCCGTCCGGCGCCACCCCGGTCGACTTCGCCTACCAGATTCACTCCCAGATCGGCGATACCTGCGTCGGCTGCAAGATCAACGGGCGCATGATGCCGCTCCGGACGCTGCTTAAGAACGGCGACCAGGTGGAGATCGCCACCTCGCGGACCCAGACGCCGTCGCCGGAATGGGAGCGCTTCGTCGTCACCGGCAAGGCGCGCGCGCGCATCCGGCGCTTCATCCGCACGCAGCGGCGCGAGGAATATCTGACGCTCGGCCGCAGCATACTCGACAAGGCGTTCCGGCAGGCCGGCTACGACTTCACCGAAAAGGGCGTCGAGGGCGTCCTCAAGATCTTCAAGGCCGAGGATGCCGAGGATCTGATCGCCAGCGTCGGCGAGGGCCTTCATACCAGCCGCGAGGTGCTCCACGCGGTCTATCCCGGCCTCAAGCAGCAGGTCGCGCGCGCGAGCCGGAACGGCAAGGTGGTCCCCCTCGCCAAGGCGCGCGTCCGCCGCGACCAGGCGGCCGAGAACGCGGTGCCCATCAAGGGCCTCATCCCGGGCATGGCGATCCATTTCGCCGGCTGCTGCCATCCGCTGCCGGGCGACCGCATCGTCGGCGTGGTCACCACCGGAAAGGGGGTCACCATCCATACGATCGACTGCGCGACGCTCGAACGCTACAGCGACGAGCCCGAGCGCTGGCTCGATGTCGGCTGGAATTCCGACACGGCCGAGGCCGACGGCCGCGTCGGGCGCATCACCGTGGTGGTCGCGAACGAGCCCGGCACGCTCGGCGAGCTCACCACGCTCATCGGCAAGCAGAAGGGCAACATCACCAACCTCCGCATAACCAACCGCTCGGCCGAGTTCTTCGAGATCAGCGTCGACATCGCGGTACAGGACCTGCGGCATCTCAGCAACATCATGGCGGCGCTCCGCGCCTCGCCGGCGATCAATTCCGTCGAGCGCGCGCGCGGCTGAGGTATCAAGAAGAGGGAGCGGAAGCGAGAGCGATGAAGCGTTATCTCCGTCTCGGCGTAAACATCGATCACGTGGCGACCATCCGCAACGCGCGCGGCGGGCGCCATCCGGACCCCGTGCGCGCGGCGCGGCTCGCGGCGACCGCGGGTGCCGACGGGATCACGGCGCACCTGCGCGAGGATCGCCGCCACATTTCGGACGAGGACATCCTGCGCTTGAGCCGCGAGGTCGATCTGCCGCTCAACCTCGAGATGGCGGCGACCGACGAGATGCTGGAGATCGCACTCAAGCACAAGCCGCACGCCGCCTGCATCGTGCCGGAGCGGCGCGCCGAGGTCACCACCGAAGGCGGGCTCGACGCGTTGGGCGGCCATGATCATCTCGCGCGCTTCGTCCGCGAGATGGCGGCCGCGCGCATCCGCGTCTCGCTCTTCATCGATCCCGCGCCCGCCCAGCTCGATGCCGCCAGATCGCTCGGGGCACCCGTGGTCGAGCTTCATACCGGCGCCTATTGCGAGGCGGAAGGTCAAGCGCGCGCGCGCGAGCTCGACAGGCTCGTGGCCGCCGCCCGGCACGCAGACGCGATCGGGCTCGAGTGCCACGCCGGGCACGGCCTCTCCTTCGAGACGGTCGGCCCGGTCGCGGCGATTGCGACGATCGTCGAGCTCAACATCGGCCACTTCCTCGTCGGCGAGGCGATCTTCGGCGGGCTCGAGTCGGCGATTCGCCGCATGCGCGCCGTCATGGACAAGGCGCGCGCGGAGAAGAGCGCATGAGTTACCCCCCTCCCTACCCTCCCCCTCAAGGGGGGAGGGGATACGCGAGTGCAGTAAAAAACTTCCCCCTCCCCCTTGAGGGGGGAGGGTGGGGTGGGGGTGGCGCTCGATCTAGCGAAAGCCGGCGAGGGCAGCCGTGATCGTCGGCATCGGCAGCGACCTCATCGACATCCGCCGCATCGAGCGCACCCTCGAGCGCTTCGGCGACAAATTCATCACTCGCATCTTCACTGACCTCGAGCGCGCCAAGTGCGAGCGCCGCCGCACGCGCGCCGCGAGCTACGCGCGGCGCTTCGCCGCCAAGGAGGCCTGCTCCAAGGCGCTCGGCACGGGCTTCCGCAAGGGCGTCTTCTGGCGCGACATGGGGGTCGTCAACCTCGCCTCGGGGCGGCCCACCATGAGGCTCACGGGCGGGGCCTCCCGGCGCCTCGCCGAGCTGATCCCGCCCGGCATGGAAGCGCGCATCGACGTGACCCTGACCGACGAGCCTCCGCTCGCCGAGGCCGTGGTGATCATCTCGGCGGTGCCGCGCGCGGCTGAGGGCTGAGGAGGCACAAGCGTCCCTCGAGCCGGGCCGCGCTTTACCGGGAAGTGGCTTGACAGAGCGGTCTTCGGCTGGCTTGATCGAGCGGGCCGCAGACGGGCGGGATTTTGCGAGAATCAAGGGATGTCAGAGAGTTACCGACCAAAGCTCATGACCAGGAAAAAAACCGGAACCCTCTGGGAAACGGTCAAGACGGTCGTCTACGCCGTGCTGATCGCGCTTCTCATCCGCACGGTCGCCTACGAGCCGTTCAACATCCCCTCGGGCTCGATGATCCCCACGCTTCTGGTAGGCGACTATCTCTTCGTCTCGAAATTCTCCTACGGCTACAGCCGATACTCGCTTCCTTTGGGGCTGCCGTTCTTCTCGGGGCGCATCTTCTTCACTCAGCCCAAGCGCGGCGACGTCATCGTCTTCAAGTTGCCGCGCGACCCCAAGGTCGATTACATCAAGCGCGTGATCGGGCTGCCGGGCGACCGTATCCAGGTCGTCCGCGGCGTTCTCCACATCAACGGCGAGCCGGTCAAGCTGGAGCGCACCTCGGACTACGTGACGGACGAGGACGGCTACGAGACGCGCATGCCGCAATTGATCGAGACGCTGCCGGGTGGGGTGCGCCATCCGATCCTCAAACTGACCGACGAGGGACCGCTCAACAATACCGGCGAGTACGTGGTGCCGCCGGGCGATTACTTCATGATGGGCGACAACCGCGACAACTCGCTCGACAGTCGGACCACCCAGGTCGGCTACGTGCCGGCCGAGAATCTGGTCGGCCGCGCCGAGTTCCTCTTCTTCTCCACCGACGGCAATGCCTCGCTCTGGGAAGTCTGGAAGTGGCCGTTCGCCATTCGCTACGGGCGGCTCCTCGAGGCGATTCGCTAGACGTGGCGGAGGCGCGGGCCGCCAAGCTCAGGGCGCTCGAGGAGGCGCTCGGCCATAAATTCAAGCGACTCGAGCTCCTCGATCAGGCGCTGACCCACCGCAGTGCCATCAAGGCCCGCGGCAAGGTGCCCGAGGGCTACGAGCGGCTCGAATTCCTCGGCGACCGCGTGCTCGGGCTGCTTGTCGCCGAGTTCCTCGTCCACCGCTTTCCGCGCGAGCAGGAGGGAGAGCTGACGCGCCGGCACACCGCCCTCGTGCGCCGCGATTCGCTCGTGCGCGTGGCCCGCGGCATCGCCTTGGGCGACAATCTCAGGCTCTCCAAGGGCGAGGCCGAGGCGGGCGGGCGCAAGAGCCCGACCTTGCTTGCCGATGCCTGCGAGGCGGTGATCGCGGCACTCTATCTCGACGGCGGCCTCGAGGCGGCGCGCCCCTTCATCGAGCGGCATTGGAGCCCGCTCATCGAGGAGGACGAGACGCCGCCGCGCGATGCCAA
>DATEQI010000422.1:0-6724 GCA_035272805.1 Alphaproteobacteria bacterium
CCGCGGCATCGGCGTGCGCCATGCGCACGCGACCGGGAACGATGCCGACGTGACGGTCGCCGAGCTGGCTTGCGCCGTCGCCGCCGATCCGGAGGTCAAGCTTCTCCTCCTCTATCTCGAGAGCATTCCCGACCCCCATCACCTGGCCGAGGCCGCGCGCATCGCGCGCGAGAGGGAGCTTCCGATCATCGCACTCAAGTCCGGCCGCACCGCGGCGGGAGCGCGGGCGGCGCAGTCGCACACGGGTGCCCTTGCCACCGAGGACCGCGTGGTCGACGCCTTCTTCGCGCATCATGGCATCTGGCGCGTGAACGACGTGGCCGGCCTGGTCAGCGCCGCCGAGCTCTACCTCAAGGGTTGGCGGCCCGAGGGCAGGCGCCTTGCGGTCGTCAGCAATTCCGGCGCCACTTGCGTCATGGCGGCGGATGCGGCGACGTCAGCAGGGCTCTCGCTGGCACCGCTGTCAGCCGCGACGCGCGAAGGGTTAGACCGCGTGCTGCCGAGCTTCGCCACCACGACGAACCCGGTCGACATCACCGCCGCCCTCTTGAGCAACAGCCGGCTCTTCGGCGACATCCTCCCCATCCTGGCGCGCGATGCCGCGGTGGATGCGCTCCTGGTCGGGATTCCCGTGGCCGGGGCCGGCTACGACGTCGATGCCTTCGCCGAGGATGCGGCCTCGTTCGCCAAGGCGACCGGCAAGCCGGTCGTGATCGCCGCCCCGCAGCCCAATGTTGGCGCGCGTTTCAAGGCCGAGGGCCTCGCCGTCTTCGAGCTCGAGGCCGAGGCCATCGAGGCGCTCGGCCAGTTCATCTCGCACTTGGAGCTCATCCAGCGCGTGCGCCAGGCGTCGCCTCCGGTGGCTGCGGCACCCACCGCCGAGTCGAGGCGGGGCCGCATGCTGAACGAGGCGGAGAGCCTGGCCTTGATCGCCGGGCGGGGGATTGCCGTGGTACCCCACCGTCTCTGTCGCTCGGAGGCGGAGGCGAGAGCCGCCTTCCGCACCCTCGGCCCGAGCGTCGCGGTCAAGGGCTGCTCGGCCGACGTCGTGCACAAGTCCGAGCTCGGGCTCGTGCGTTTGGCGCTCGCCGACGAGGGGGCGGTCGTTGCGGCCTGGTGCTGTATGGAGCGCATCCTCAAAGAGCGCTCGGCGCGCTTCGATGGCGTCATCGTCGCCGCGATGGCGCAGGGGCGGCACGAGCTCATGATCGGCGCCCATCGCGACCCCGTCTTCGGCCCGGTCGTGGTGGTGGGGGAGGGCGGCAAGTACGTCGAGGCGCTGCCCGATCTCAAGGCGCTGCTGCCGCCCTTCGGCGCGGAAGAGGCGAGGCGCGCGCTCGCCGGGCTGCGCATGGCCCCGCTCTTTGCGGGCGTGCGCGGCGAGCCGCCCATGGACGTGGCCGCATTAGCTGAGGCCGCGGTCGCCGTCGGCCGCATGATGGGCGAGGCGTCGCCGCGCATCCTGAGCCTCGACCTCAATCCCGTGCTGCTCGGCAGTGCCGGCGAGGGCTATGCCGTGGTGGATGCGGTAGCACTGGTCGAGGAGGAGGAACTCACGCCGCGCGCTGCGCCTTGATCCGTTTTGCCTCCGCGGCCTTGAGTTCCCGGCGCGCCATCTTCAGGTCGTAGTGGGTCTGCAGATTGAGCCAGAACTCGGCGCTATTCCCGAAGTAGAGGCCGAGGCGCAGCGCCGTGTCGGCCGTGATGCGCCGGCGATGGTTGACGATTTCGGCGATGCGGTTGGGCGAAATGCCGATGGCCTTGGCGAGCCGGTTCTGCGACAGGCCGTATTCTGCCAGGAATTCCTCCTTCAGCATTTCACCGGGGGTGACCGGTGCAAACTCGTCGGCAGCCATCGCTTTCTCCTCTCAGTGGTAATCGACGATGCGGACCTCGTGAGGCTCGCCGTCGAGCCATTTGAAGATGACGCGCCATTGATCGTTGATCCGGATCGCGTAAAAGCCGCCGAGCCGGCCTTTCAGCTTTTCCAGACGGTTCGCTGGCGGAATCATCAAGTCCTCCAGCCGATGGGCCGCGTTGACGGCTTCGAGCTTGCGCTTGGCGCTGCGGGCAATACCTTGGAAGTCGCGCACGAACTCGTCGCTGAGCAACGCCTCGGTCCGTTTGTCGCCAAAGGATCGGATCACCAGTTGGTTATACCGTATACCGGGATGAGGTCAAGCATCTCATTCATGCCCTTGAGGCATGCCCATGAGGCGATGTTCGGCTATCATGGCGTCCGGCTACGAGGGGAGGGAGCATACGATGAGTGCCAGTCAGAGCGAAAAGGCCGCGAAATTCCGCACACTGCATGAAGGCCCGGGGGCCTTCGTCATTCCCAATCCCTGGGACGTGGGCAGCGCACGCGTGCTTGCGGCCCTTGGCTTCAAGGCGCTCGCGACGACGAGTGCCGGCTTTGCCTTCTCTCTCGGTCGCCGCGACGGCGAGGGCCTGGTGACGCGCGATGAGGCGCTTGCCCATTGCCGTGCAATCGTCGCGGCGAGCGAGCTGCCGGTCTCCGCCGATCTCGAGAATTGCTTCGGCGCTGCGCCGGAAGTCGTCGCCACGACAATCCGGCTGGCAGGCGAGAGCGGTCTCGTCGGTGCGTCCGTCGAGGATGCGACCGGCGATCCGGAGCGCCCGATCTACGACCACGCCCTTGCCGTCGAGCGCGTCGCGGCGGCGGTTGAGGCGGCCCGGGCGCAACCCTTCCCCTTCACGCTCACGGCCCGCGCGGAGAATTTTCTTCATGGCCGGCGCGATCTCAAGGACACGATCCGCCGCCTGCAGGCCTTCGCCGCCGCCGGCGCCGATGTTCTCTATGCGCCGGGCTTACCGAGCGTGGAGGCGATCAAGGCCGTTTGCGCCGCCGTGGCGCCGCGGCCGGTCAATGTGCTTGCCGGCGGGGCCGCCGCTGCCATGTCGGTGGCCGAGCTCGCCGCGGCCGGCGTCAGGCGGATCAGCCTGGGCGGCGCCCTTTACCGGGCCGCGTTCGGCGCCTTCCTCAGTGCTGCGCGCGAGACGAAGGAGCGGGGAAGCTTCGCCTTTGTTGCCGAAGCCGCCACCCACGCCGAGCTCAGCGGCTTCATGGCCGGGAGATGAGGGCGGGCCGGAGTGTCATTCTCCGGCCCGTCGCCTTTTTGCCAGGATTGCGCCCGACGCGCGGCGAGCCTTCAGGGCAGCTCGGCAACCAGCTTGAGATATTCGGCCTCGCTCCAGGCTCTGGCGGTGCGCGTCCGCACGTTGCCCCGTGCGCCGAGGGCGAGCACGAATTTAGCGACGTTGTCCCCGTTCGGGGTATCCACGATGACAACAAGGTCGCTCTCGCCGGAGGTCAGATAAACCTGTTTGACCTTAACCCCCACTTTCTTCGCGAGATCGCGCGCGGCCTTGACGCGTTTGGACGCATCTTTGATGGTGCGAATTCCTTGGTCGGTGAAACTGAGCGACAAGATGAACGTGAGCATGTGCACCTCCCTTATTAACCAAGTTTCGTGGCGCTCCCAAGATACAGCGAATAGAGGGCGGCTGTCATGGGCGCCCCGTCAGAGGAAGCCGATCGAGAGCCAGGGGAAGGCGGCGACGATGACGAGGGCCACGAAGAGGGCCGCGAGATAGGGCCAGACGCGGCCCATGCTCTCGTCGGGCGAGACGCGTCCGATGGCGCAGGCCGCGTAGAAGCCGACGCCGAAAGGAGGTGCGAAGAGCCCGAGGCCCATGGCGAGGATGACCACCATCGCGTAGTGCACCTCGTGCACGCCGATCGCGCGCGCTACGGGGAATAGGAGAGGGCCGAAGAGCACGATCGCGGGGATGCCCTCGAGCACGCTGCCGAGAATGACGAAGGCGACGATCGAGATGGCGAGGAAGCCCGCGTGTCCGCCGGGCACGGCTGCCATCATGGTGACGAGCTCGCGCGAGAAGCCCGACTGGGTGAGGGCCCAGGCCATCGCCGTCGCCGTGCCGATGATGAGGAGGATGGCGCCCGAGAGCGACGCCGTCCCGATCAGAACGGGATAGAGCCGGCGCAAGGGAAACTGGCGGTAGACGAGGATGCCGACAATGATGGTGTAGACGACGCCGACGGTCGAGACCTCGGTCGCGGTGGCAACGCCCTCGACCACCGAGGCGCGGATGAGGAAGGGCAGCACGAGTGCGGGGAGCGACACCGCGAAGGCGCGGCCGACCTCGCGCGGCGTGGCGCGGCGCACGTGACGCAAATCCTCGCCGCGCGAGCGGAAGAAGCAGACGACGATGAGGGCAAGGGCTGCGACGAGCGCCGGCACGAGTCCGCCCGTGAAGAGGCCCGAGATCGACACGCCGGTGACCGAGCCGATGGTGATGAGCACGAGGCTCGGCGGGATGGTCTCCGCCATGGCGCCCGAGGAGGAGAGGAGGGCCACGAGCTCGCCCGGCACGGCGCCGCGCCGCTTCATCTCGGGAAAGAGCACCGGCGCCACCGCCGCCATGTCGGCGGCCTTCGAGCCCGAGATGCCGGAGACGAGGTAGATGGCGCCGAGCAGCACATAGGCAAGGCCGCCGCGCACGTGGCCCAGGAGTGAGGCGAGGAAGTCGACGAGCACGCGCGCGAGCCCGGTCATCTCGATGAGGAGCCCGAGGAAGACGAAGAGCGGGACCGAGAGCAGCACGAGGTTCGACATGCCCTCGTCCATCCGGTTCACCACAATGGTGAGCGGCGCGTGCGTCGCGAGCGCGAGATAGGAGAGCGTCGCGACGCCGAAGGCAAAGGCGATCGGCACGCCGATGGCGACGGAGATCGCGACGATTCCCACGAAGAAGACCACGAGATTGAAATTGCCCATCGCGAGGAGGGCCGGCTTGAGGAGCCAAAGCGCGCCCGCGGCGAGTGCGAGCACGGCAAACGCTCCGAGCGCCCCCCGCGCCGTGGCGCTCTCGAGCAGGCGGAAAAGCGCTATGACCATCATCAGGACTGCCGCGACGCCGATCGCGAGCACGCGCAGGCCGTCATGGATCTCGAGCGCCGGCGTGGTGATGGCCCATTGGCTCTCGAAATAGGCCTCGGCGGGCGGGATGATCTCGATCACGAAGAGGGCCACGATCATCGCCGCCAAGGTGTCGAGCCAGCGCCGGCGCGCGGGCGCGGCGTAGGCGACGATCGCGGTGAGCCGCATGTGCTCCTGCCGGCGCAGCGCGATCACCGCACCCAGCATGGCGAGCCAAAGGAAGAGGATCGAGGCAAGCTCGTCCGACCAGGTGAGCGGCCGGTCGAAGACGTAGCGCGAGACCACGCCCGCGAAGAGCACGATGGTCTCGATCACCACAAGGGCCGCGGCCGGGAGCTCGGTGAGCAAGGCGAGCGCCCGGTCGAGCCGCTGCCAGTGTCGAGAAGGTTCAAATGTCGGCGCGGCCATACCCCCCACCCCAACCCTCCCCCTCGAGGGGGGAGGGGGAAAATTTTGCTGCCACGCCACATATTTTCCCTCCCCCCTTGAGGGGGAGGGAAGGGAGGGGGTCGGCACCCATGCCCGGCGCGTGCGCCTCAGGCGAGCGTGCCGACCGCCTTCTCGAGCAGGCCCCAGGCTTCGGCGCCGTACTTCTCCTTCCACTCGCCGTAGAAGCCGGCCTTGCGCAGCGCCTCGCGGAACGGCTCGGCATCGGTCTTGTTGAAGACCATGCCCTTCGCTTGCAGATCGCCTTGCAGGCTCTCGTTGAGATGGCGGATGTCCTCGCGGTCCTCGAGCGCAGCCGCGTTGAAATTGCGCTCGACGATCCCCTGCAGATCCTTAGGCAGCTTCCCCCAGGCCTGGCCGTTGGCGAGGAACCAGAAGCCGTCCCACATGTGGTTGGTGATCGAGCAGTATTTCTGCACCTCGTAGAGCTTGGCGATCGAGATGATCGAAAGCGGGTTCTCCTGGCCCTCGACGACCTTGGTCTGAAGCGCCGAGTAGACTTCCGAGAAGTTGATGCTCGCGGGGGCGGCACCGAAGGCCTTGAACATCGAGGTCCAGAGCGGGCTTACCGGCACGCGGATCTTGAAGCCCTTGAGGTCGTCGGGAGTGACGATCGGGTGCGTGCTCGAGGTCATCTCGCGGTAGCCGTTGTCCCATATTTTCTCGAAGGCATAGAGGCCCGCCTTCGCGACGGCGGCGCGCACGTGGGCGCCGAGTGCGCCGTCCATGGCCGGCCAGACTTGGGAATAGTCCTTGAAGGCGAAACCGATGCCGTTGATGGAGGCGACCGGGACGAGGGTCGCCAGGATGAGGCCGGAGAGGGTGAAGAAATCGATCGCTCCCGAGCGCACCTGGGAGAGCATGTCGGTGTCGCCGCCGAGTTGGTTGTTGGGGAAGATCTGGATTTCGAGGCGCCCGCCCGACTCCTCCTTGATCTTGGCGGCCGCCTCTTGGGCGCGGATGTTCATCGGGTGGGTGAGCGGCACGTTATTGGCATATTTGTAGCTGAATTCCGCCGCCTCGGCGGGGTGCCTCAACATGCTGAATGCGGCCACACCGGTCGTCGCGACCGCGGCACTTCCAAGAAACGCCCTTCGGCTGATCTTCATCATCGTCTCGCTCCCTGCTGATCGAATGCGCCCATTTTGCGGGCGATACTATGACATGGTCGACCCCGCGCAAAGGGCCGGCTGCCACAAAATTTCTGTGGCCTTTGTGCGCCGACCCGGCGAAGATTCCCTCACCCTCCCATGGCCTGGCGGCCATGGGAGGGTGAGGGAAGGCGCGGCGAG
>DATEQI010000423.1:0-2603 GCA_035272805.1 Alphaproteobacteria bacterium
GGGCGCTGCACGAGGGCCATCTCGCACTCATGCGCGCGGGGCGCGCCCTCTGCCGCCGCACCATCGCGAGCATCTTCGTCAATCCCGCCCAGTTCGGCCCCAACGAGGACTTGGCGAGCTATCCGCGCGACGAGGCGGGCGATCTTGCCAAGCTCGTGCTGGAGGGTATCGACGCCGTCTTCATGCCGGCGCTCGAGGAGATCTATCCGCCGGGCTTCAGCACGACGGTCACGGTCGCGGGCATCAGCGAGGGGCTCTGCGGCCGCTTCCGCCCCGGCCATTTCGAAGGTGTCGCGACGGTGGTGAGCAAGCTCCTCCTTGAGACGCTGCCCGACGTGGCACTCTTCGGCGAGAAGGACTACCAGCAGCTCCTGCTCATCAAGCGCCTGGTCCGCGACCTCGACATCCCGGTGCGCATCGAGGGGGTCCAGACCGTGCGCGAGCCGGACGGGCTGGCGCTCTCCTCGCGCAACGCCTCCCTCTCGCCCGCGGAGCGCAGCGCGGCACCGCTCCTCTTCCGCGTCTTGAGCCGCATCGCCCGGGCCGTGGCCGCGGGGGCCGTGGGGGCACCGCTGCTCGCGGCCGGCCGCGCCGAGCTGCTCCAGGCGGGCTTCGAGCCCGTGCAATATCTCGAGCTCTGCGATGCCGAGACGCTTCTCCCGCTCGCCCGCGCCGAGCGCCCGGCGCGCCTTCTCGCCGCCGCCTATCTCGGCAAGACGCGGCTCATCGACAACGTCCCCGTCGCGGCGGCGTAGCGCTCGGAATCATGGGCCCCTTGCACTCGAGCAAGTTCCGATTGCATCGGTGCTGTGCGTGCTTCGAGACGCGGTGCTGCGCACCGCTCCTCAGCATGACGTAGGTCCATGATTGCACAAAGAACCTCCTCAGCCTGAGGAGCGCCCCAAGGGCGCGTCTCGAAGGCCGCACCGATTCCATCCAGCCGGAACTTGCCCTGGACCTGGTTCTGAAATTCACGACATCAGGAAAACATTCGTCATTGCGAGGCGCCCGAAGGGCGCCGAAGCAATCCAGAAAGGGGGTCGTACCAGGCTTCCTGGATTGCTTCGCTGCGCTCGCAATGACGATTATTTCCGGGTGAGACGAATTTACGAACTGGGACTCTACCGCCCGCGCGCGAGCTCGTAGAGCGCCACCGCGGCGGCGTTGGAGACGTTGAGGCTGGCGATCGCCGCCGAGGCGAGCGGGATGCGCACGAGGAGGTCGCAGCGCTCGCGCGTGAGGCGGCGCAGGCCCGCACCCTCGGCCCCGAGCACGAGGGCCGTGCGCCCGTCGAGCCGCGCCTCGGCGATCGTCGCGGCGGCATCCGCGGCAAGGCCGATGCACCAGAAGCCCGCTCCCTTGATCTCCTCGAGCGCGCGGGCGAGGTTGCCGACGCGCACGAGAGGGATGGTCTCGAGCGCTCCCGAGGCTGCCTTGGCGAGGGTCGCCGAGGCGTGGGGCGCGTGGCGCTCGGTCACCACCACGCCGAGGGCGCCAAAGGCGGCCGCCGAGCGCAGGATGGCGCCCACATTGTGGGGGTCGGTCACCTGATCGAGGACCACGAGGACGGCGTCGGCCGAGGCGGCCCCTTGGCGCAGCACCTCCTCGAGCGTCGGCTCCTCGAGCGGGGCCACCTCGAGCGCTATCCCCTGATGCACGGCCGTCGGCAGCAAGCGGTCGAGCTCGCCACGGCTCACCACCTCGCGGGAGAGGCGGGGCGGTGCCGCGAGGAGGGCGGCAAGCTCTCCCGCGAGCGCGCGCCCTGCCTCGGCGGTCAAGAGGAGGCGCTGGCAGCGCCTTTGCGGATTGGCCAAGGCCGCGAGCACGGCGTGGGTGCCGAAGAGCCAATGGCCGGAGCCGCCATGGGCGCTCCGACGCTCGCGCGGGGCCCCGGGGGCGGCTGCCGCCAAGGGCGCCGGCCGCGCGCGCGCGCCTCCCGGGAGCGCTGCCGGGACAGGCGCCCGTCCTAAGCCTGCCGGCTCGCGCCGGGGGCGACGGTTTGGCTTGCGTTTGGCCATGACATTCCTTATATTCTGCCCTCAAAGCCGGTCAGTCGTGGGCCCGCCGATCCCCGTATCTGCGAGGAGGGATCTGCGGCTGCCTAGTTGTGCATTAACATTGACATTCGAGGATGAATCCACTTAGTTGCGTCTTCCGTCGCGCGGGCCCCTCGGGCGCCCGAACGGAGGGGTGCCCGAGTGGCTAAAGGGGACGGGCTGTAAACCCGTTGGCGTACGCCTACGTAGGTTCGAATCCTACCCCCTCCACCAGCTCCTTCGGAAGCGGAATGCGGAGGCCCAGATCGCTCGCGGGTGTAGCTCAATGGTAGAGCTCCAGCCTTCCAAGCTGGTGGTGTGGGTTCGATTCCCATCACCCGCTCCACCAGGCCGGGCGGCACGCGGCGGGTAGCGGAAACCAAGGGGCGCTTCAGGCGCCGGAGCGAGCAGGACGAAAGCCATGTCCAAGGCGAAATTCGAGCGCACCAAGCCGCATTGCAATGTGGGGACGATCGGGCACGTCGACCATGGCAAGACGACGTTGACGGCGGCGATCACCAAGGTGCTGGCGGCGCGGGGCGGGGCGGAGTTCGTGGCCTACGACCA
>DATEQI010000424.1:0-8873 GCA_035272805.1 Alphaproteobacteria bacterium
CGAGGACAGCATGAAATGGCGCCGCCCCTTGGCGAAATCGATGTACTCGACGCCGCCGCAGAGGCGGTTGGCAACGCTGCCGATCCGCCCACTCTCCGCGAGCGCGCGCTCGGCCAGGATATTGCCCGCACCCGCCCCATAGGCCGAGCCGATCATGCGGGAAAGTGCCACCCCCTTCGCGGCGGCAAGCCGCTTGCCGCCCGACCATGCTCCGTGGCCGCGGACGGCCGCCACCGTCTCCTCCGCGAGCGGATCGTGAATCCAGCCCGCCTCCGTGCGGCCGCCGACGATGAGCGCCACGATGGAGGCGAATCCGGGGCGGCCGTGCGCGAAGTTGATCGTGCCGTCGATCGGGTCGAGCACCCAGAGCGGCTTCTCCTCGCCGAGCCGGCGCATGAGTCCCGGCTCCGCCGCCACCGCCTCCTCGCCGAGCACCGCGGTGCCCGGGTAGGCGGCGAGGAGGCGCTCGCCGAGTGCTTGCTCGCATTCGACGTCCGCGAGGGTGACGAAGTCGTTGGGCCCCTTCTCGCGCACCCCCGCCTTTTCCAGCGCGCGAAAGTGCCGCAGCACCGTCTCGTTCGCGACCTCGCGAATGATTGCGCCGACGCGCTCCCGCCCGCTCTCCCCGATCTCCCCAATCTCCCTAATCTCGACGTCCTTCACCAGAGGCCCCTATCGCAGTCTCCGCGGAAAGGCTGTATACGCCTGGGACCGGATAGGCAATAACGGGAAAAGGACGGAGGATGGGCGGGTAGGCTCGCACGAGCGGCGTCACTCGACGGCCGCGGATTTCTCGCCCTCATCCGGACGAACCATCTTGGCCGTAGCGGCGTCCGATCTCTTGTTCATGGCGGGGCTGACCGGCTGGTTCTGGCTCATCGGGCGGCTGCCCGCAGCGTTGCTGCCGCAAGGGCGCGTGCCCGGGCGCGAATTTGCCGCACCCGTCCTCGGCTTGGCGCTTTTCTCCGTAATGGGGAGCCTCCTCTATCGCTTCGACGTGCCGGTGCTGCACCTCTTCCTTGTTGGAAGCGCCCTCGCCGCGTGCGGCCTCTTGCTCACGCTCGTCCGACCGCCCGGCCGGCCCGACCGGCGTGCGGCGATCGTGGCGGCGATCGCCTTAGCTACCGCACTCCTCATGCTGCTGCCGAAATGGATCGGCGGCGCGCAGTTCTTCGTCTTCCAGGGCAACATCTGGGACCAGATGAGCTATCTCGCGCGAAGTGTGGCCTATCGCGAGTTCTCCTACGGCGACCTCCTGGCCGCCGACCGCACGATGCCGCTCGCCAACGATTTCGTTCTCTTTGCGCGCAGCGAGCTTACCGAGCGGCCCGCCGTGAGCATCGTGCACGCCGCCGCGTCGTTCCTCGCGAGCACACCCCCGACGCTCAACGCCTATGTCTTCATGGTCTTCCTTCAGCTGCTCGGCTTCTTCGCGCTTGCCTTCGTCCTTGTCGCTCTCGGCGCTTGCGG
Source organism: Alphaproteobacteria bacterium (assembly GCA_035272805.1). Lineage (GTDB taxonomy): Bacteria > Pseudomonadota > Alphaproteobacteria > JACZXZ01 > JACZXZ01 > DASPPM01. The sequence continues at coordinate 1,471 of DATEQI010000424.1, forward strand.
GCCGATCATGGCCGCGGCCGGCGGAGCCGCATTCGCACTCGGCTTTTTTCTGCAATATATCTTCGACATCAATGCCTGGAGCGAGCTTGCGGGCGTGCCGGTAATGCTGCTCGCGGGCGGATCGGCACTGCTCCTCTTGGCTCCGGCAAGGGAGGGCGAGCCAAGAGGCGACGCTTGGCGGCTTGCGAGCGTCGCGGCCCTCGCCCTTGGCGGTGCGCTCTACCTCTATCCGGAATGCGTGCCGATCTACGCCGCTCCGTTGGCACTCGCAGCCCTTCTGGCAGGTGCTCGGCACCGGGCGCAGCCGATGCAGCTCGCGGCGGCGGCACTCGTCGCCATCGTGTTAACGCTGCCGTGCTGGGACGGCACGATGGGCGTCCTCTTCCGGCAGATCCATTCCGCCGTGACCCGGACGAACGACTGGTTCGCCTATTACCAGCGCTATCTCATCCCGCTCGACCTCTCCGATCTCTTCATCGCCGCGTACAAAAGCGGCCAATTCCCCCACGAGCGGCTCTGGCAGGTGGCGCTCTTCGTGCCGATCGATCTCATGAGCGGCCTCTTCGGCCTCTACTTCCTTCAGCCCCCACCCGCGCTCGCGCTGGCGCTTCGCGTCCTTTGGCGCCTCGTCGTGCTGGCGGGGCTCGTCGCACTCCTCGCATGCGCCTTCCGCGAGCTCTTCCTATGGCTTCGCCGCGGCCCCGCTCGACCCGCAAGCCGGCTCGCGCTGTGGACGCTCCTGGCATTGCCGACCCCGCTGCCGCTCGTGGTGATGGGGAAGCTGTGGGCCGCGGGCAAGGCGATCAGCATGATCGGCCCCTTCCTCTTCCTCTTGGCCGCGGCCCCGCTCTTGATGCCCGCTGCCAGGGATGCGGCCGGAGGGGCCAGGTTGCGCTGGCGCCAACTCCCGGCCCTGCTTTTCATCCTTGCCCAACTCGGCTTCGGCATCGCCCGGCCGATCGCCGCCGCGCATCCCGACGGCATCCATTATGCCGCCCCGCCCTATCCGAGCATCCAGCTCGCCAAATACAAGACCGCACTCTCCTGGGACCTGGCGGCGCGCGACGACGCGCTCAGGCGCTGCCGCCGTATCGCGGTCGATGTCGAGAACCCCTTCCTCGAGCGCTATGTGCAGCTCCATCTCAGCGAGCTCGCTTCCGTCTGGTGGTCGCTCAGGCCGCTCAACAGCTACTTCGGCATCGGCATCGAGCTCGGCCTCATGCCGCCGCGCGGCGTCCCCGACTGCCTGGTGACCGACCGGCCACGAGCGGCGCCGGCCGGTGTGGCAGGCGCGCAAGTGATCTCGCTCGCTCGCCGGGATTGAGCCGTCCCGGGAAATCCGCCGGCCGAATCCCGGCGGCAGGCGCACTCGCGCGGCATCGCGCCGGCGCCCTGAGGGGAGCCTCGCCGGTGCGGCGCAGCGTTCGAAAAAGGCTCGGAAGAGCGGTCGCCGGCGGCGTATAATCGCAGGGCGGGCTCGCCCTTTGCGGGAGGCATGATGCGCGAGACGCATCGAACCGGGAAGCACGCGGTACCGCCGCGCATCGCGCTTGCAGTTCTCGTCCTGGGCATGGGCGTTGCGGCTGCGCCCTCCGCGCTCGCGGCGGAAGTGGTCGACATCGCCCTCGTGCTCGCCGCGGACGTCTCGCGCAGCGTCGATCAGGACGAGTTCAAGCTGCAGCGCGAGGGCTACGCCAACGCCTTCAGCGATCCCCGCGTGATGAAGGCGATCCAGGCGGGCCCCAGTGGCGCGCTCGCGGTCAGCTTCGTCGAATGGTCGGGCGCCTCCGAGCAGAAGGTGGTGGTCGACTGGACCGTGATCAGGGACGGCGAAAGTGCCGCCGTGTTCGCCTCCCAGGTGCTCGCCGCACCGCGCTCCTTCGCCGGCTTCACCTCGATCAGTGCCGCCATCGACTTCGCGATCGAGCGCTTCGCCGCGGCCGAGTTCAAGGCGGAGCGGCGCGTCATCGACATCTCGGGCGACGGCACCAACAATTCCGGCCGTCCGGTCACCCTCGCGCGCGACGAGGCGGTCGCCAAAGGGGTCACCATCAATGGCCTCGCCATCATCAATCTCAACCCGCATCCCGGCTTTATCGCCCACATCCAGCCGCCCGGAGGGCTGCCCAACTACTACCGCGAGAACGTGATCGGCGGGCCCGCCGCCTTCCTCGTCGTCATCGAGGATTTCAAGACCTTCGGACAGGCGATCGTGAACAAGCTGATCGGCGAGATCGCGGAGCGTCACGCCGGCCCCGAAGGCAAGCGGCTCGCGGCCGGAGGTTAGCCGCTCCCGCTCAGCGCCGGTCGAGCATCAGCGCATAGATGGCGATGAAGAGCCAGCCGGCGAGGAGCGCAATGCCGCCTATGGGTATGGCGAAGGCGAAGGCGCGCACGCCGCTCAAGGCGAGGAGATAGAGCCCTCCCGAGAAGAGCACGATGCCGCCTGCGTAGGCGCCGGCGGCAAGGGGCAGGAAGCGTCCGGGCTTGAGCGCCATCAGCAGGTAAGTGCCGACGAGGGCAAGCGTGTGCCAGACCTGATACTGGACCGCGGTCCTGATCCAGCCGAGCGCCTGGGCGTCGAGCACGGCCTCCGCACCATGGGCCGACCAGGCCCCGAATGCGACCGCCACCGCCCCGCTCACGCCGGCAAAGATGAGCGCCCATTGCATGGCCGCAGGTTAGCGGGCGTCCTCCGCGCCGGCAATGTCGCACATGTCGCACATGTCGCACATGTCGCACATGTCGCACATGTCGCACATGTCGAAGAAGGGCTATAAAAGTGGATCGCTCCTGTAACACCTTATGAATACATGAGATCCGGCTGTGCAATCGGGCGCCGGTCAAGCTCAAATCGGGATTTCAGAGACGGTTTTGCAGCAGCTTAACCAGCTCGGATCGTACGCGTACGATGACTTCATCCCAATCCCCCGATGTTTTTTGGCGGAAAATGCGCGCCGTCGGATACCACGGGCTGTCTTCGCGATCCTTCAACCAGCGCCAGCAGCCATCGAAGCGCGACAATATCCAAACCGGTTTCGCCAACGCGCCGGCAAGATGGGCAACGGAGGTGTCAACACTGATGACAAGGTCGAGATTGGCGACGAGGGCTGCGGTGTCTTCGAAGTCGTCAAGATCCGAGGCCGCATCGACCAATTCCATGCCCGTCGGCGGATCACGCGCCTGTTCGGCTGGCGCGCCTTTTTGCAGACTGATGAACTGGATATTGGATATCCCGAGCAGGGGAGCGAATTGATGAAGCGCCATGCTCCGCCGACGATCGACCGCATGGGAGGCCGGATCGTTCCTGCGGGGAGCACCGGCCCAAACCAGTCCCGTTTTCAGTCTGCCCTTGTACTGGGATAGGCGTTCGGCCCAGCGCTCGATTTTCGTTGCGTCGGCAGAAAGGTAGGGAACATCGGCCGGAATCGTGTCGAGACCGGTGCCGAGCAGCCTCGGCAGGCACAATAGGGGGATGTGGCAGTCGTACCCCTGATCCTTGGCCATGAGATCGGTAACGACTTCGATGCCGGGGATCGATCGAAACAGGCTGGCGAGCTGCTGTGGGGCGAGAACCGTCACCCGCGCTGCCATCCGAGATAAACGAATGGCATAACGGATAAACTGGAGGCTGTCGCCGTAACCCTGCTCGCAGTGAACCAGAATGGATTTTCCGGACAGGCTTTCGCCTTCCCATAGGGGACAGGAAAGGGCCGGCATCCTCGGAAAATTCGGGGACCTCCAACGCCAGCGATACTCCTCAAAGCCTTGGCGCAGATCCCCGCTCAACAGCAGAGATAAGCCCAATTGACCATGAGCGTCGGCGAAATCGGGCCTGAGGGCGATGGCCTGCCGAAAGGCGGTGACGGCCTCGTCGAGCTTGCCGAGCAATGTGAGTGCGACGCCCAAATTGTTGTGCGCTTCGGGATAGTCCGGTTTGATCGCGATGGCTTGGCGACAGCTGCCGACGGCCTCGTCGAACTTGCCGAGCGATGCGAGTGCCGAGCCCAAGGTGCTGTGCGCTTCGGCGAAGTCCGGTTTGATGGCGATGACCCGCTGCAAGCAGGCGACGGCCTCGTCGAGCTTGCCGAGATGTCTGAGCGCAGTCGCCAGGTTGCAGTGCGCCTCGACAAAGTCCGGTTTGATTGTAACTGCCTGCCGGAAGGCGGCGACGGCCTCGTCGAGCTTGCCGAGTGCTATGAGTGCGACGCCCAAATTGGCGTGCGCTGCGGGGTAGTCCGGTTTGGTTGCGATGGCCTTCTTGTTTAGCTCAATCGCTTCCGAGTGCCTGCCTTGCTGGAGGCGCAAGACGGCAAGCAAGTGCAGCGCGTCGGTATTGGCGGGCGCTGCCGTCAACGCTCTTAGATAAAGGTCTCCGGCTTGATCCAGCCGGCCAGCCTTATGATGCTGTAACGCCTCGTCCAGAAACGGCAGGCGTGTGGGCGCGGGAATGGGACGTTGTTTCTGTGCCGTTCGTCGCTGTTTGCGGTTCATGCCACTCATCCAGCAAGATCATCGATGTTGGATTCCCCCCTTCCAGACCGGCATTCCCCGGATACCCGCCAGTTTCGCTTATCATGGCTCGGATCGGCTTTCCGGACAATCTCGAACCGCCCTCGCAGGTTTTCGGCGGGTGTCCGCGCGTGCCGATACCTCGCCGAGCGCCGAAAGATATCAAGCTCCCCCTTGAGCGGGAGGGTAGGGAGGGGGGTATCATGCACACACGAGTCCCAGCGAAAGGATCCGCATGCGGGTGCGCTTTCTCGGCAGCGGCGACGCCTTCGGCAGCGGCGGCCGCTTCAATACGTGCATTCAATTGGAGACGGAGACGGGCGGCGTCCTCATCGACTGCGGCGCCTCCTCGCTCGTCGCCATGCGCCGCTTCGGCGTGGAGCCCAACGCGATCCGCACCATCTTCATCAGCCACCTCCACGGCGATCATTTCGGCGGGCTGCCCTTCCTCATCCTCGACGCCCAGCTGGTGAGCCGGCGCGAGGGGCCGCTCACCATCGCCGGCCCGCCGGGGCTCGAGGTGCGGCTCAAGGAGACGATGGAGGCGCTCTTTCCCGGCTCGTCCAAAGTGCGGCAGCGCTTCCCGCTCGAGCTCGTCGAGCTCGCACCCGGCGAGCGGCGCGCCCTTGGCGACATCGCGGTGACGCCTTTCGAGGTCTCCCATCCCTGCGGCGCGCCGCCGTTTGCCTTGCGGCTCGAAGCGGGCGGCAAGGTGGTGAGCTATTCGGGCGATACGGAATGGACCGATGCCCTGGTGGCGGCCGCGGAGGCGGCCGACCTCTTCATCGTGGAGGCCTATTTCTTCGAGAAGCCGGTAAAGTCCCATCTCAGCTACCGCACGCTCCTCGATCACCTGGAGGCGCTCAAGCCCAAGCGCATCGTCCTCACCCATATGAGCGCCGACATGCTCGGCCGGCTCGCAAGTGCGACGCACGAGGCCGCCGAGGACGGCATGGTGATCGAGCTCTGAGCGGCCGGGGCTGCTGCTTGACACCCGGGCCGTCCGTGGGCTAGCAACAGGCTCTTCCAGGGCTCGTAGCTCAGGTGGTTAGAGCGCTCGCCTGATAAGCGGGAGGTCGGTAGTTCGAGTCTACCCGGGCCCACCAGCGGCTGCCGCGGTCGGTATCGCCCGCGCGGTCGGCACCGCCCGCCTTCCCCTCAGCCCCGCTCCTTCGGTCGCCATTGGATGATGCGCACCGGCGTGGGGTTCCAGCCCGAGCATGGGTTGTAGAGCTGCGGGCAGTTCGAGATCGCCACCAGCACGTCCTTCTCGGCGCGGAGGTCGACATAGTCGCCGGGCTCGGAGAGGCCTTCGGTGATCTCGGTCGAGCCGTCGGGACGCACCGGCACGTACATGAAGAAATTGATGTTGGCGGGGATGTCGCGCGCGTGCATGCCGTGCTCGGCGAGTGCGGTGATGAAGTTGTCGCGGCAGTTGGCCGTGTCCTTGATGCCGTAGCGCTGGTAGTTGACCTCCTTGCTGCAGCAGCCGCCGAGCGTGTCGTGGCGGCCGACGGTGTCCTCGACGATCGTCATCAGCACCTCGCCGAGATCGGAGTAGAGCTTGAAGCCGGCGCCGAGATAGATCGAGCGGTTGAGCTTCATGGTGTTCGCCGCGTTGTAGCGGTTCTCCTCGTTGCCTGCGTCATAGACCAGGAAATCGACCGCCTGCTGCCCCTCGAGATCGATGATGCGGAGGTGGTCGCCGGCCTTGAGCTCGATCGAGAAGGGGCCGGGCTCGACGATCTGGTCGCTGAGCGCCGTGCCCGGGAACTGGAGCGCCTTGCCGAGCTTGCGGGCGCCGACGAGCGCCTTGAGCTCCTTGGCGCGCTTGAGGGAGGCCTGGCGCTTTTCCGCCGCCAGCTTGCGCGCATGCGCCGCGCGCTCCTCCTGCGATACATTTTCGCCTTCGAGAAGAATGCCTGCCATCGCCCACCTCGCCTCAATGAAAGCCCTCGCTCGCGCGGCCATTCAAGCGTCCGCCTCGCTAACTTGTACAGAGAAAAATGGGGTGTTACATCAGTTTGATTTTCAGACCCTATCGCATTGCGATCCGCCGCAGGCCATGTTGGGGGCATGGCAAATTCATAAGCAATTTTCATCGCTGGCGATGGCTACAGGTGTTCCGGATTAAAGGATATGGTCTATGCGATCGATGCATGGGAGGCAGAAAAAAGGTCAATCATATTGACAAAGCCTAAACTGGCTCCTATGGTCATACTTGAAATTACCCCCCGCCGGACATGCCGAAAGGCCCCGGCGGGGTTATTTTTGGAGGGCAACATGGACGAGCCCACCGAAAAAAGAGCAATTGCATTTTTTGATGGGCAGAACCTTTACCACCACGCGAAGGGGGCATTTGGGCACTATCACCCAAACTATGATCCCCAAAAGCTTTTCAATGCGGTCTGCAGAGAACATGGGTGGAAAAACTTCGGCGTTCGTTTTTACACCGGCATGCCGGACGCATTGAAAGACCCTTTTTGGCATCGCTTTTGGAGCAACCGGCTGTTGGCAATGCGCAGGGCCGGAATATTGGTTGTCAGTCGGCCCTTACGTTATAGGCTGGTCATCGTGACAGCTGCGAATGGCTCAGAGGTTCGCACCTGAAGTCGGCGAAGAAAAGGGTATTGACGTTAGGCTTTGTCTTGATCTGATAAGGCTGGTCCGGAACAAGCAACTCGACGTTGGAGTAATCTTTAGCCAAGATCAGGACCTATCAGAAGTGGTAGCGGATGTTCGGGATATCGCTAAAGAGCAAAATCGCTGGGTGAAGCTTGCGTGTGCATTTCCCACGAGCGCGACGGAAACAGCGCATCGGGGCATCAACGGAACTGATTGGCTCAAGATGGATCAAGACTTTTATGATGCTTGTCTTGATCCATACGACT
>DATEQI010000425.1:0-6135 GCA_035272805.1 Alphaproteobacteria bacterium
GCCATCGAATACGGCCTCATTGCGGGGCTGATCGCGGTCGCGATCATCGCAGCCGTGACGCTGCTCGGAGTGGACCTGACTGCGACCTTCAACATGATTGCCGGGGAGCTGTCGAATGCGGCCTCGCTCTGATCGGTCCATGACGACGTGAGAGCCTGCCGGCGCGCCGCTCGAGGCGCTTGGCGCCTCTGAGCCGGAGCGGAAGGCTGTTCGGAGCATGGTGAGCGGGCTCAGCCCGGCTTCGCATCGGCGGGAGGGCCCCGCCGCCAGGACCTACCGCGAGACCAAGCCCACCCGCTGGTCCATCGTTTGACTCTTCTCCGGGGTGAGCGGTGCCTTTCCATTGTAGGCTGTTCGAGACCTAGGGCCGAGAACGCGTTCGTGCGCAAGCGATCGCGCTCGCCCAGCGGCGGGCAAAGGAGGTGATATGAAGGAAATTCGCGCTCGCGACCTTCATCGCAAGTGGATGAAAAGCGACCCCGCCTATGCGCGCGAGTTCAAGGCGCTTGCGGGCGAGTTTGCCTTGGCCTCGGCGCTGATCGGGGCGCGTGCGCGCGCCGGCCTGACCCAGGCGCAGCTCGCACGACGCATGAAGACCACCCAGGCCGTGGTGGCGCGCCTGGAAAGCGGCCGTACCAAGCCCTCGACGCGCACCTTGGAGCGCCTCGCCGCGGCAACCGGCATGCGGCTCCGCATCTCGTTTGAGCCTGAGGCGGCGCGTTGAGGCCATTTGTTCATGGGGGTCGGTCGAGAAGACTGCCGGACCCCATCCCCTACCCCCGCTTCGGCCCGCCGCCCTCGCCCAGGTCCCAGAACAGGCCCGTCATCATGAGCAGGCCCTCGCGCGCGACGGGGGCGAGGAGGTGCTCGTCCGGCGCGTGCTGCGAGCAGGCGGGGTAGGAGTGCGGCACCCACACGGTGGGGAGGCCGAGCACCTCGGCGAAGCAGTCGTTGGGCAGCGAGCCGCCGAGGTTGGGCAGCACCACGGGCCGGCTCCCGGTGGTGCGCTCGATCGACCTCACCGCCCATTCTACCCAGGGGTCGTCGGGGTCGAGCCGGGTCGCCGCCATCATCTCCATGCGCGCCGGCTTGGCCGCGACCATGGCGAAGCCGTGGCGGTCGAGGTGCGCGCGGATGATGGGGACGAAGTTGCGCCAGTCGCTGCCCACGACGAAGCGGAGCTGCATATGGGCGGACGCCGTGGGCGGGATGGCGTTCGCCGGGCGCTCCGGATTGCCGGTGCGGAAGGCGAGCACCTCGAGGCTGTTCCAGGCGAAGACGCGCTCGGCCGGCGTCAAGTTGGGCTCGCCCCAGCCGCGATCGATCTCGGGCCCCCCCGGCTCGCCCGGCTCGATCCCCGCGAGCGCCTTCCTGACCGAGTTGGGGATGGGCGGCGGGCGCAGCCGCTCGACCAGGATGCGGCCGCGCCCATCGACCATGCTGGCAATGGCGGCGGCGAGAATGGTGCCCGGGTTGGCCAAGAGCCCGCCCCAATTGCCGGAATGGTGCCCGCCCTCGCGCAGATCGAGCGTGAGGTCGAAGTTGAAGGCGCCGCGCGCGCCCAGGAAAAGGGTCGGCTGAGCGGCGCGCAAGCGCGGCCCGTCGGAGGCGATGAAGACATCGGCCTTGAGCTCGTCGCGGTAGCGCTCGCAGACCGCGTGCAGGCCCGGCGAGCCGGTCTCCTCGCCCGTCTCGAGGATGAGCTTGACGTTGAAGCCGAGCCGGCCGCGCGCCTCGAGCACGCGCGCGAGTGCGGCGAGGTTGATCGAGTGCTGGCCCTTGTTGTCGGCGGTGCCGCGCCCGTACCAGCGCTCGCCCTCGACCACGATGTCCCACGGCGAGAGCCCCTCGCGCCATTGCTCCTCGTAGCCGCGGATGACGTCGCCGTGGCCGTAGCTGAGCACGGTCGGCAGCTCAGCGTCCTCGCGGCGCTCGCCGATGAGGATCGGCCCGGAGCCGCTCACGGGATTGTCGATGAGCCTCCAGCTGAAGCCGAGGCGCTCGAGCGCCGGGCCGATCTCCTCGCTGAGATAGGCCGTGAGCTGCGGCAGCCGGCCCTCTTCCTGGCTCTCGGTGCGGTGGGCCACGCGGCGGCGGAGCTCGGCGAGGAAATGGCCTTGATCGAACCAGCGCGCGGCCGCCTCGATCGCCTGCTCGCGGGTCGTCATGATGCTCGCCTCTCCTCTTGCGGGAGCGCGCGGCGCAGCTAGGCGCGCCGAGCCGAGGGCCGGGCGAGGCGTTCCGCGAAGCGCACGATGCGCTGTCCTGCCTCCTCGAGGCGGACGTCCTCAAGGGTGAGGGAGACGCGGAGCTGGCCCACCCCACTCGGCCCGAAGCCGTCGCAAGGCAGCACCGCCACCCCCTCCTCCTCCAAGAGCCGGCGCACGAATTCGCCGGACGCGAGGCCGGTTGAGCGCACGTCGAGCAGGACGAACATCCCACCCTCGGGCGGTGTCACGCGGCACTTCGGCGCCTCGGCCAGGATGGCGGAGAGCCGCACCCCGCGGCGGCGATAATCCTCGCGCATCGCCGCGACCTCGGGCAGCTCTTGGGTCAAGGCCACGAGCGCGCCGTCCTGGATGAAGGGCGGGCCGCCATAGAGCGCGCAGAGGAGAAGATTGAAGAGATGGTGCGAGAGCGCCTCCGGCCCGATGATCCAGCCCAGGCGAAAGCCGGGGATCGCATGGGATTTGGAGAGGCTCGAGACCACCACCGTGCGCTCCGCCATGCCGGGGAGCGACCACGGGCTCACGTGCGGGCGGGCGAAGGCCAAATCCTCGTAAACCTCGTCCGAGAGGAGCCAGAGATCATGGCGGCGGCAGAGCTCAGCGATCGCCTCGATCTCGGCGCGGTCGAGCACCGCACCCGTCGGATTGTGCGGGCTGTTGATCCAGATGACGCGGGTGCGCGGTGTTATCGCCTGTGCGAACGCCTCGAGATCGGGATGAAATCCCCTCTCCGGCCTGAGCGGGATGTTGACGAGGGCAGCCCCGCTGGCCCCCCCGACGGCCTCGTAAGTGGCGTACATCGGCTCCGGCACGATGACCTCGTCGCCCGGCCCGGCCAGGCAGCGCAGCGCGCAGAAGAGCCCGCCCTGCGTGCCGGGCACGATCGCGACATTCTCGCTCGCGCAAGCGCGGCCCGTGCGCTGCGCGAAGCGCGCGGCAATCGCGGCGCGCAGTGCCGGATAGCCGAGAATCGGCGCGTAGCCGGTGTGGTGCCGGTTGAGCGCCTCGATCGTTGCCGCGATGATCGCTTGCGGCGGCGCCTGGTCGGGCTCGCCGATGGTGAGGAGGAAGACCTCGCGGCCGGCCTTGCGCTGCCGCAAGGCGTCGAAATGAATGCTCCAGGCGGCGGCACCCTTGCCGGCGATGCGATCGACGAACGGTGAGAAACGCAAAGCGATGACTCCTTGCCGGGGACGGAGATGTGGTCTAGCCATAGCACTCGTTGGGCCGGCCGCCAAGGCGCACCTGGCCGCGCGCCGTGCTCCTTGGGGGAAGGAGGGGAGGAGCGGCACATGATCACCGACGAGAGGGGGCTGGCGCTCACGACCGAGAGCGCCGAGGCCGCGCGCCACTTCGATACGGCGGTGACGCACTACGTCAAGTACAAGTGGGACACCTCCGCCTGGACGGACAAGATGCTCGCGGCCGATCCCGGCTTCCTCATGGGCCATTGCCTCAAGGGCTATCTCGCGATGACGGCTTTCGATCAGCGCCGCCTGGGCGCGGTCGAGAAGTGCCTCGCCGCGGCCCGGAGCGCGGAGGAGGAGGCGACCTCGCGCGAGCGCCTTCACGTGACCGCACTCGCCGCCTGGCATCGGGGCGCCTTGGACGAGGCCTCAGCACTCTGGCGGGCGATCCTCGAGGACCATCCCAAGGACATGCTGGCCGCGCGCATCGCGCACTTCAATTACTTCTGGTCGGGCGAGGCGAGGGCCATGCGCGAGGTGGTGGCCGAGCCGCTCAAGGCCTGGTCGCCCGACACGCCGGGCTACGGCTCGATGCTTGCCATGCTCGCCTTCGGCGAGGAGGAGTGCGGCGCCTACCGCGCGGCGGAGACGGCGGCACTGCGCTCGCTCGAAGAGGACCGCGCCGAGCTCTGGGCCACCCATGCGCGCGCCCATGTCATGGAGATGGAGGGCCGGCACCGCGAGGGCATCCTATGGCTCGCGGGCGAGGAGCGCTTCTGGGAGGGTGGGAACAACATGCTCCATCACCTGTGGTGGCACCGCGCCCTCCTCCATCTCGAGCTCGGCGAGACGGACGCGGTGCTCGAGCTCTACGACCGCAAGTTCCGCAACCTCGACTCGCCGATCGTCAAGGCCATTCCCGATCTCTACATCGACATGCAGAATGCCGCCTCCATGCTGTGGCGCCTCGAGCAAGCGGGGGTCGAGGTGGGCGCGCGCTGGGGCGAGCTCGCCGACAAGGCGGCGGCACGGGTGGGCGACGTGCAGAACCTCTTCACCGTGCCGCATCTCGTCATGGCGCTCGCGGCCGCGGGCCGTGACGAGGCAGCTGAGCGCTATATCGCCGCACTCAAGGCGGCGGGGGAGGGAGGCCACCTGTCGACGGCGCCAACGCTCATCGAGGTGGAGATTCCGCTCTCGGGCGCCGTGCTCGCCCACCGCAAGGGCGACTACGCGCGCGTGGTGACGCTGATGGAGCCGATCCGGCACGAGATCAGGCGCATCGGCGGCAGCCACGCCCAGCGCGATCTCTTCACGCAAATGCTGCTCGATGCGGCGGTCAAGTCGGGACGCACCGCGCTCGCGCGCGTCCTCCTCGCGGAGGAGGCCAAGGCGCGCCCGATCCCCCTCGGCAAGCGCCGCCGCTATGCCGAGGTAGCGCGCTTGCTTCAGTAAGGAGACGACCTCCCTCTCCTCCTTCAGGAGGAGAGGGTCGGGGTGAGGAGGTAGGGGTGCGAGACACGCCATCGGCCGCAGAAGCTCGCTGCGCTCGCCCTCCTCACCTTCCCATCGCTACGCGATGGGCCCCTCCTCTCCTCCTGAAGGAGGAGAGGAGAAGCGAGCCTCACCTCCGCTTGCCGAATTTCAAGCCAAGACACTACGGCCCGCCCGCCAGGCGCAGGCCTTCGAGGTAGCGCTCGACCGCGGACGACGGCCGGTAGACCCGGGCGGTGATCGCGATCGTGTAATTCGGTTGCAGCTCCAGCTGGCGCTGCATCGCCGCCTTCGCCTCCTCCAAACGTCCGAGCTGGGCGAGGCTCGAGGCGAGCACGCGGTAGCTGGTCGTCCAGCTCGGCTCCTCCTGGATCGCCTTCTGGGCCCAGGCGATCGCTTCCTCGTGCTGTCCGCTCAGGCACAAGGCGAGCGCCAAGCCCGAGTAAAACAGGAATATCGTGCGATCGACCGGGCTCAAGCGCATCGCGACATGGAAATGCCGGATCGCGGTCTCGTAGTCTCCGATGTAGCACCGCCCCCAGGCGCTGAAGCAATAGCCCGACGCCGAGTTCGGATTGAGCGCGAGCGAGCGGTCGAGCAGCGCGATCGAGGCGTCCCAATCGTGCGCGAGGTAGCCGAGCGCGTGCCCCGCCATCCACAGCACGGTCGGGTCGTCCCGGTCGCGCTCCACGGCGGCCCGCGCCAGACGTACGCCCTCGGCGCGATCCCGCTCGGGGTCGTCCGTCCAGACTTCGACGATCCAGTGGACGTAGCATGCCGCCGCGAGCGCGTAGGGCGGGGCGTAATCCGGATCGAGCCGGATGGTCTCCTCGAGATAACGCAGGGTGGTCGCCAACTCGTCCCGCCCCGAGAGGTAGAAGTGCGAGAGCGCGCGCAGGTAGCGGTCGTAGGCGCTGAGGTTCTCCGGCCGCTTGCGTCTCGCCCGTTCGATCTCGGCGAGCTGGAGGCGGGGCTCGATCGCGGCGGCGACGCTCTCGGTGATGCGATCCTGCAGATCGAAGACGTCTTCCGCCGCGCCATCGTAACGGTCCGCCCAAACGTGCGCATCGGTTTCCGCATCGATGAGCTGGCCCGTGATGCGCAGGCGCGCACCCGCCTTGCGCACGCTGCCCTCGAGAATGTAGCGCACGCCGAGCTCGCGGCCGATCTGCTTCGCGGCAAGCGCACGTCCCTTGTAGGTGAAGCTCGAGTTGCGCGCGATGACG
>DATEQI010000426.1:0-4498 GCA_035272805.1 Alphaproteobacteria bacterium
GAGGCTCTCGAGGAGCGGCGTGTGCGGCCGGCCCGGCCATTTGCGCAGCTCCTCGCGAATGTCGTCGTAGTCGATCAAGGGCTTGTCGCGCGGCTTGCTCGTGCGCGCGGGGCGCGAGTGGGTGAAGAGCTCGACGTTGACGATGAGGCGCGATGGCCGCTCGGGATATCGCTCCCAGGGGTGGAGGCCGACCCGCGCCTCGACTTCCACGTCGCGCAAGATGACGCGCATGTAGCCCTTGGCACCGTCCCAGAGCGCGCTCCCCTGAGGCGGTCTCATGTCTGCCCGGCTGTTCTTCTTCATGGGCCTCCCGAGGATGCGTCTTCTACGGCGAAAAGCCTTGGCATGGCGCGGGTGCCGCCGTCAATGGCCCGGCAGCACCAGCACCTTCGGCCTGCCGCGGGGGAGGGTGTCCCGCGCGAGTACCACGGTGGCACTGTCGCTGAACGCGATTTCATGCGTGTCGCGCATGCGCGCGAGGAAGCGCTCGAGCGTCGCCTCTGTGAAGAAGTGCATCGGGATCACCAGGGGGGCCGCGATCTCGCGCACCACCTCGATCATGTCGAATTGGCTCATGGTGTAGGCGCCGTCGACGGGAACCAGCAGCACGTCGATCTGGCCGAGCTCGCCCAAATGCACGTCGGTCAGCGTGTGATGCAGATGGCCCAAATGGGCGATGCACAGGTTGGCCGCCTCGAACACGAAGATCGAATTGCCGTTGAAGCGCGTGCCGCCCGCCTCGTCGCGCACGTTGGTCGGCACGTTGCGCACGCGCATGTCCTTGTAGAGGATGTCGTAGCGCGCGAGCCGGCCGGGCTCGTCCCAGCCGCGCAGCACGTATTTGATCCCGGGATCGGGCGTATCGGTGTAGTGCATCGGATGCGCGTTGTTCATGGTCACGATGTCGGGAACGAAGGGCGGCCGGATCACGCCGTTGTAGTCGGTCACGGCGGCGGCACCTGCGGGCGTCTCGATGAGGAAGCTCGCGTGGCCGAGGAAGGTGAGCGAGACGGTGCCGGGTGCAGCCGCCGCAAGCAGCGGTGCGTATCGCGCCGGCTGGAGGAGGCCGCGCGCATTTTGCGCGATCGGCAAACAGGCCGCCGCCGCGAGTGCCGGGAGTGCCAGCAGTGCCGCAAGCGCCAGTGCCAAGGCCTTGAGGAGGAGAGGGGCCTCTCCGCCGCAGGGCTTGCTCCGCGGCTTGAGCACGTTCAGGCACTGCCCATCCGAGACGAGAGCCGTGGCCATGACGAACCTCCGACCGGCAAGCGCAGGGGTAGTGGGCCACGTCGCCGAAGTCCCCATCCTTCGAGACGCGTCGCAAGCGCGACGCTCCTCAGGATGAGGACTTGGAGCTTGGGTTTCACCTCATCCTGAGGAGGCCGCGAAGCGGCCGTCTCGAAGGATGAGGTGAAACTGAGCCACTACCAGCGCAGGGCATGATAGCACGGGTCTAGAGGTCCCGTGCTAGAGTCGCGCGAACGCAATTCTCGAAGGGGAGCCCGACCATGCGCGCGACAAGCCGGCTTCGTGAGCTCTTAGAGATGGGCGATATCGTCGTGGCGCCGGGCGTCTTCGACGGGCTCTCGGCCAAGCTCGTCGAGCGGGCCGGCTTCGCCGCCGTGTACGCGAGCGGAGGTGCGATCGCGCGGAGCACGGGCGTTCCCGACCTCGGGCTCTTGAGCGCGAGCGAAATGATCGCGCGCATCGAGACCATCGTGGACGCGGTCGGCATACCCGTGATCGCGGACGCGGATACCGGCTACGGCAACGCGCTCAACGTGCGGCGCACGGTGGCGCAATACGCGCGCGCCGGCGTCGCCGCACTCCACATCGAGGACCAGCTCTTCCCCAAGCGTTGCGGCCATTACGAGGACAAGGCGCTCGAATCGCCCGACGTCATGGCGCAGAAGATCCGCGCGGCACGCGAGGCGGCTGGGGCCTCCGGGCCCGTGATCATCGCACGCACGGATGCGATCGCGGTCGAGGGGCTGGACGCCGCCATCGCGCGGGCCAAGCGCTACGCCGCGGCGGGAGCCGATGTGCTCTTCGTCGAGGCGCCGCGCTCGCTCGCCGAGATCGAGAAGATCGCGCAAGCGCTGCCGCAGCCCAAGCTCATCAACATGTTCCAGGGCGGCAAGACGCCGCTCGTGCCGCTCGAGACGCTCAAGGCGCTCGGCTACAAGCTCGTCATCATCCCCTCGGATTTGCAGCGCGCGGCGATCCGGGCGATGGAGGAGACGCTCGCGGTGATCAAGGCCGAGGGCAACAGCGCCTCGATCACCGGCCGCCTCGCCTCCTTCGAGACGCGAGAGGCGGTCGTGGGCCTCAAGGACTATTTGGCGCTCGAGAAGCGCTACGGCGGCTGAGCGCGAGCCGATCGCCATTGCGCGCTCGGGCCGAACGCGGCAGAGTCCCTCCCTCGACAATAAAGTCCAGGCAAGGGAGGCGACCATGGCACGCTGGGTGCGCTTCGAGGAGGCGGGCCTCTTGGGCTTCGGCACGCTCGAGGGCGACCGCATCGCCGTCCACGAGGGCGATATGTTCGCGGGTGCGAAGCCGAGCGGGCGTACGCTCTCACTCGCCGCCGTCAAGCTCGCGACACCCTGCGAGCCGGGCAAGATGGTCTGCCTGTGGAACAATTCCCGCGGTCTTGCCGCCAAGATGAGCCTCAAGACGCCGGAGGAGCCGCTTTACTTCCTCAAGGGGGCCTCCGCCTATCATCCCGCGGGCGTGCCGATCCCCCGGCCCAAGTCCTACGGCGGTCGGGTGATCTTCGAGGGCGAGCTGGGCATCGTCATCGGCAAGCGCTGCAAGGAGGTCCCGGAGGCCGAGGCGCCGAGCTGCATCTTCGGCTACACCTGCGTGAACGACGTGACGGCCTTCGATCTTCTCAACAAGGACCCTTCGTTCCAGCAATGGACGCGGGCCAAGAGCTTCGACGGCTTCGGCGTCTTCGGACCCGCGATCGCGACGGGGCTCGATCCCGAGAGGCTCGCCGTGCGCAGCGTGCTCGACGGCAGTGAGCGGCAGAGCTACACGACCGCCGACCTCTTCTTCAAGCCGCACCGGCTGGTCAGCCTGATTTCCCAGGACATGACCTTGAAGCCGGGCGACCTCATCGCCTGCGGCACCTCGCTCGGCGCCGGCTCGATGAAGCCCGGAAGCACCATCGAGATTTCGATCGAGGGTGTCGGCAGCCTCTCGAACGTCATGGAGTGAGACGCCCGCGGCGCTGGCCGCGGAGGCAACGGCGAACGGACAAGGGAGGGTCGGAGCATGGCGATGAAAGTCTGCGTCGTGGGAGCGGGTGCGATCGGCGGGCTCCTCGGCGGCAAGTTGGCGCTCTCGGGCGAGAGCGTCAGCTTCATCGAGAAGCATGCAGCACATCGCGAGGCGATCAACCGCAACGGCCTCACCATCCGCATGCCCGGCGGAGAGGAGTTGGTCGCGAAGGGGGTCAAGGCGAGCGAGGACATGGGCGAGCCCGGGCCGCAGGACCTCGTCATCATCGCCGTCAAGGCGCACCAGATCTCCGCCCTCGTCCCGGGCATCCGCAAGCTCTTCGGCAAGGACACCATCGTGGTGACCGTGCAGAACGGCATCCCCTGGTGGTACTTCCGCAGGCACGGCGGACCCTTCGACGGCAAGCGCCTCGAGAGCCTCGATCCCGGCGGCGCCATCGACGCCTCGATCGAGGCCGAGCGCATCATCGGCTGCGTCGTCTATCCGGCGGGCGAAGTGGTGGGTCCAGGGGTGGTCAAATGCGTGGAGGGCGACCGCTTCCCGGTCGGCGAGCTCGACGGCAGCAAGAGCAACCGGCTCGAGATGATCAGCCAGATGCTGATCGCGGCCGGCTTCAAGTCCTTCGTGCTCGACAACATCCGCTCGGAGATCTGGCTCAAGGCGTGGGGCAACCTCTCCTTCAACCCGATCTCGGCCTTGACGCACGGCACGCTCGAGGGCATCTGCCGCTTCCCGCTCACGCGCGCGCTCGCGGCGCACATGATGGAGGAGGCCCAGGCGGTCGCGAACAAGCTCGGCATCAGCTTCCGCCACACCATCGAGAAGCGCATCGCGGGTGCGGAGGCGGTGGGTCCGCACAAGACCTCCATGCTGCAGGACGTGGAGGCGGGACGCGGCCTCGAGGTGGAGGCGCTCGTCGGCGTGGTCGTCGAGCTGGGCCGGCTCACCGAGACGCCGACCCCCCACATCGACGCGGTCTACGCCTGCACCAAGCTCCTCGACAAGGTGATGGCGGACGAGCACGCGGCGATCGTGCCCAAGCGCATCGGCTGAGGCGGACGCGCGACCCTCCTAATCCTGCCCTCTCGCCCCCTCACCCTGCCCTCTCCCCCTGCAGGGCTATCGGATTCACACATCGCGAAGGCCCAGAGTGGTTCCATATTTGATGGCTTGGAAGTCTTGCAGGCCTCGTCGCATGACCTGGGGGCCGGGCTTGCCATAGTAGCCGGTCCAGCCGCCGAGGCGGGCGATGACC
>DATEQI010000427.1:0-2761 GCA_035272805.1 Alphaproteobacteria bacterium
TAAGAGGGACGCGGCAGCTTCTTGGCGGCGGCACTTGGCCTGAGCCAAAACGTCCCCCGCGCGGCGCTGATCAGGCTATGGAGCGCCTGCTTGTAGGCGCCGGGATCGACGGCGGCTGCCTTGGCGTAGGTCGCGAGCGCGTCCTCGAGCCGGCCGAGCTCCTGCAGGCTGAAGCCGAGATCGAGGAGCGAGTTCGAATCCGCCGGATTGTCCTCGACAAGCCGGCTGAGAACCGCGACGGCGGCCTTGTAATCTCCCTCGTCCATCAACGTCCGGGCGATGCCGCGCCGCGCTTGCGGCCACCCCGGCCGCGCCGCCAAGGCACGCGTGTAGGCGTCTCGCGCCGCGCGGGCTTCGCCGAGCTCGGTGAGGACCTCGGCCAGCGCTAGAGCGGCCTCGGCATCGCCGGGAACAAGCTCGAGCGCGCGGCGCAATGCCCCCTTGGCCTCGACGAGGCGGTTGAGCTGGTGAAGCAGCCGGCCGAGGCGAAAGAAGGCCGGCGCGAAAGGGGGGCTGCGCGAGGCGGCGCGCTCGAGCCAGGCGAGCGCCTCCTTTTCCTTGCCGGATTGCTCGAGAGCGGTCGCAAGATTGGTCTCGACCGCCGGATCGGGGTTGCCCTTGGCGGCGCCCTCGAGCGGCTCGACCGCGGCGGCAGCCTGGCCGAGGGAGAGGAGTGCCAAGCCGTGGAGATAGAGCGCGCCCTGCTCGCTCGGACTTCGGGCAAGCGCCCGGCGCGCGAGCGACTCGGCCGCCTCCGCGTCGCCGCTCTTGAGCGCGCGGGCAGCGCTCCTCAGGAGCTCACCCGTCTCGGCACCTCTCTCGTTCGCTCGCTTCCTCGCCATCCGAGCCTCTTTGCCCCATGCCGCAAATTATCGAATGAGGATTACCGCCTGCTTCGAGAGGAGGCCGAAAGCAAGATAGTCGTAGCGCCATCCGAATTTGGCGACGGCCTCCTGGAAGGCCTTGAACTCGTCCTCGCGCCAGTGCCGGTTGAAGAGATACTCGTCGAAGAGCATGACCGTCCCGGGGACGATTCTTCCGGCGAGGAGCTCGAGCACCGTGCACGTCGAGCTGTAAAGATCGCAATCGACGTTCATGAAGCGGACCGGTCCGGGATATTGCTCAAGAAAACGCGGCAGCGTGTCGGCGAATAGCCCGGCATGAAGATGAACATTGCGAGGAACCTCCGGCAATTCGCCGTGCGTGGAATAGCTCCCGCCGGGCAGCGCGTGCCATGCCTCGGGCAGGCCGCGGAAGGTATCGAAGCCATGCACGCGCTCCTTGACGCGCGCCGCGATCTGCCGGATCGAGGTCCCGAATCGGACGCCGAACTCCAGCACCAGCCCATCGAGCCGGGCGGCCTCGAGGCCGAGTGCCAGCCCATGGCAGCTCTCGCCGAGCAGGCGAGGGCGGGAGCCGGCGACCGATTTCACATATTGCCAGGAGTCGAGGCCGTAGGTGGCATAGTCGGACTCCTTCGGAAGGGTAGCAAAATGGCGCGCTGCGGTCTCGCTTTGCCCTTGATAGTCGCGCAGCACGCCGAGGAAGAACCGGCTTGCCGCGTGATCGGGTGCCGCGCTCAAGGCCTCCTCGAGGCAGCGCGCCGCCGGCTCCATGTCGCCCTCCGCGTAAAGGGCGGCATGGAGATTGAACCACGCATCCGCGTGATCCGGCTTGAGGTCAAGGGCCTTGCGGTAGCTCTCGACGGCCTCCTCCAACCGTCCCAGATCGGCGAGCGCGCTGCCGAGGTTGTTCAGCACCTCGGGGTCATCCGGCTTGAGCGCAAGGGCCTTCCGGTAGCTGGCTATGGCCTCCTCCGGTCGCCCTAGCTCCGCGAGCATGGTTCCGAGATTGTTGTGCGCGGGGGCGAAACCCGGTTGCAGTGCCACGACTTGGCGATAGCTGGCGGCGGCCTCCTCGAAGCGCCCGAGGTCCTTGAGCGCATTTCCCAGATTGTAGAGCGCCTCGGTGAAATTGGGCTTGAGCGCTAAGGCCTTGCGGTAGCTGGCGAGGGCGTCCTCCAGGCGGGCGAGGGCGTGGAGTGCTAAGGCCAGGTTGAAGTGCGCCCCCGCGTCGTCGGGCTTGAGTGCCAAGGCCTTCGCGATGAGCTCCGCGGCTTGCTCGCTCCGGCCCTTCTGGTGGGCGATCACGCCGAGCATTTGCAAGGCGACGGCGTGGGCGGGCTCGATTTCCAGGATGCGCCGGTAGAGGCGCTCGGCTCGAGCGAGCCGGCCGGCGCCATGGTGCTGCATGGCGACGTCCAAGCCTTGCGCGACGGTCATCGGCTTGAGCCACCGTCCGCCGGGCTCGGCGTTGCCCGGGGTCATCTCATCAACTGGCTTGGACATCGGGGCTGCACAGGACACTGAGCAACAGAAGCGTAAATTTTACCACGGAGGCACGGAGGACGCGGAGAAATGATTGACCGTCACAAAACGAACCGCCTATGGATTTGCTGGAAAATGAGTGGTGCACGCGCACCTACCCCTCTCCCGCTTGCGGGAGAGGGAATTCTTCGCGAGTTCCTTGAAGCGAGGGACATGAAGTTCACGACCCCCTCACCCAGCTCCGGGTAAGGCTCGGCTTCGCCTCGCCAACCCTTCGCAACCCTCTCCCCCTTCAGGGCTATCGGATTCACACATCGCGAAGGCCCAGAGTGGTTCCATATTTGATGGCTTGGAAGTCTTGCAGGCCTCGTCGCATGACCTGGGGGCCGGGCTTGCCATAGTAGCCGGTCCAGCCGCCGAGGCGGGCGATGACC